>NIRF01000004.1 GCA_002878375.1 Dictyoglomus sp. NZ13-RE01 | reverse complement strand
AAGACCAAAAGAAGTAGTGATAGGTTTGGAAAGTGGCATCATGATTTTCCAGAAGACTTGCCAAAGATTTGCGCCGTCTACAATTGCAGCCTCTTCCATTTCAATAGGTAAAGATAAAAAGTGTTGTCTATATAGAAATATTCCAAACTCACTAAAGATCTCAAGTAAGATAACTCCCGTTAATGTGTTAACTAATTTTAAATTTTTAAGAATAAGATATTTTGGAATAAGAAGAACTATTCCTGGAAGCATAAGGACTGAGAGGAATAGAATAAATATGGCGTCTTTAAAGGGGAAATATAAGCGGGCGAAAGCATAGCCAGCAACAGCACAAATAACAATTTGACTAATTACTAAGCTTAATGTAACAATAACCGAATTTAAAAAGTAACGCCCAAAATCTAATTTTGTGAAAAGTTCTACATAATTATTTATAATTGGATTTTCAGGAATGAAATGAGGAGGGATTGATGAAGCCTCTTCAATAGTCTCAAAAGAGATGATTAGCATAAACCAATAAGGAAGAACCATAAGGATGGCACCAATAATTAGTAATAGGGTTATAATAACTCTACTCATAATGCGTTCACTTCCTTTTTATTTAGTATTCTTAATTAAAGAGGGAAGCCAAAAGGCTTCCCTCTTTATTATTTAGAGTGCTCTTCTATAATGGAATTAATTTCCTCCACTGCTTGTTTAAGTCCTTCCTCTACGCCGAGTCTTCCAGAAATAATCTCAACTATATAGTAGGTTTCCCATCTATCAAACCAATTGCTTGCACCAATTGTTTGAGGCCATGGATTTGTGTATTTAACTGAATCTATAAATACCTGGGCATCTTTTTCTCTTCCTAATTTTCTAAAACTATCAACCCATAACTTATCTGCGCCTTTATAGGCAGGAATTACAGTGCCAGTCTTTCCTAAAATTTCAGCAGCTTCTTTTCCTGCAAGCCACTTTACAAATCTCCATGCGGAATCCTTATTTTTGGTATTTGCCCAGATGACGTTCCCTAAGGAATCTGATATGTTTGCTCTCTTTCCAGTCTTAGATTTAGGAAGAATGGCAACTCCCCATTTGAATTTTTTAATATTCTCCGCATAATACCCTAACATCCATGCACCATCAAAATTAATAGCACTTCTTCCAGCTAAGAATAAGTTTTCAGTTGTTGCTCCAGGTGTTGGTGCATAACCTTTACTTGTTAATTCTTTTGCAAAATTCAAAACTTCTTTTGCTTCATTTGAATCAAGAACAACTTTTCCTTCTTCATTTACAATCTTTCCTTCCAAAGAGAGGATGAAAGGAAAGAGGAAAACTTGTGATGCTGATAATGCACCTCCACCTGCTGTGACTCCATATCTTAAAGTAACTCCTTTTGCATCCTTTTTTGTTAATTTTTCTGCTGCCTTTTTCACATCATCCCAGGTCCAGCTCGCATCTGGATATCTTAGTTTTGCTTCGTCAAAGGCATCTTTATTATAAAAAATAGCTATTGTATCGTAATCCCTTGGTAGAGAATAAAATTTACCATCTACTTTGTGTAGTGCTAAGACACCTGTAGGATAAACAGAAAGATCAATTTTTTCTTTTTCTATAAAAGGTGTGATATCTAATATAGCTCCTCTTTTTACATAATCTTTTAAGTAAAAGCCATTATCCATAGTAAATACATCCCAACAATCGCCACCTGCAAGCATGGTCTGTAATTTTGTCCAATAATCTTCCCATGGAACATGCTCTAATTTAATCTTAATATCAGGATTTTTCTTCTCAAAGGCTGAGATCTGTGCTTTAATTCCATCTATCTGTTCACTCATCCAAACCCCATATCTTAGAGTAACCACATTTGCACCATAAGAAGATACTAAGGGGAGAAAAAGGAATAAGAGGACTAAGAGTACCTTTTTCATAAAAATACCTCCTTATGTTCATTTTTGAACAAATTCTATCATATATTGAATTAAAATGCAATATAAAAGAAAAATAATACTTGGATATACTTGATTAACTAAGGTTATCAGAAGTTTTTCAGAATAATTTCTTAAGTATGTAAATTTTCTTTTATTTCTCGTATCTTTTTCTTAATGACTGGATGAACGAAATCGGGAGCAATTTCGCAAAGGGGATCGATGACAAAGGCTCTATTATGGGCGTCAGGATGAGGAATTATTAAATCCTCCTCATTTATAATGTAATCTTCATAAAAAATTATATCTAAGTCTATGTTTCTTGGTCCCCATTTGATTTTTCTAACTCTACCCATTTCTTTTTCAATTCCGAGTAATAACTCTAATAGTTCTCTTGGAGAAAGATTTGTTTCTACCATGCATACTGCATTTAAAAACTTGCCTTGATCAAGATATCCATAAGGTTCAGTCTCTATTATTCTTGATATTTTTAGTATTTTTACTCCTGCGTTTTGAATTTTCTCTAAGGCAATCTTAATATTTTTCTCTCTATCGCCTAAATTACTGCCAAGAGCTATAAAGGCAATTGGCATTTTAACGCCTCAAGCATTTTTATTACTCTTTTGTTTTCTTTAACATCGTGAACTCTGATAATATCGACATTATTTATTACGCAGTAGGAGGTTATAGCTAAAGTACCCTCTAATCTATCCTCAGGAGGAATGTCTCCTAAGGTTTTTCCAATAAAACTCTTTCTTGAGGCACCTATAAGAATGGGCTTTTTAAGGCTTTGAAATTCTTTTAGTCTTATAAGGATTTCTAAGTTGTCCTCGTATCTTTTGCCAAATCCAATTCCAGGATCAATTATAATTTTTTCGACATCAACATTATTTTTACTGGTAAAATCTATTTTCTCTATAAAATACTCTATTATTTCTTTTACAACATCTTCATAGAAGGGATTTTCCTGCATATTTTTAGGAGTTCCTTTTATATGCATTAAAACGTATGGTGCTTTTGTTTCTGCCACAACTTTTAGTATTTTGTTGTCAAAAGAAAATCCACTAATATCATTGATAATGTCCGCCCCTTTTTCTATTGCTTTTTCTGCCACCTCCCCTCTAAATGTATCTACAGAGATGATAATATTAGGAAATTCTTTTCTAACAATTTCTATTGCAGGAAGGACTCTTCTTAATTCTTCTTCTAAATCAATAAAATCAGAGCCTGGTCTTGTAGATTGTCCCCCAATATCAATGATGTCTACTCCATTTTCTACCATATCCTTAGCAGTATTTAAAATTTCCTCTTCATTGGTCTTTCTTGATCCTTTATAGAAGGAGTCAGGAGTAACATTTATGATACCCATTAACAAAGTTCTATTAAATAGAATTTTTCTTCCCCATGGGGAGCTCATCTCTTTAACCTTTTCCTTATGTAAAAAATTATCAAGTTCTTCTGCAACTTTGTTTAACTCAAAATAGTTTAAGTTTTTAATTTTATTTAGAAGAATTTCATAGTGCTTTCTTGTTCCAAGGAATATTCCATCTGTTTTATCTACCTTACAGTTCACAGTATTTTTGTGTACTATAAAATCTCCACCTATTGCTAACATTTCTTGTTTTATTATATTCCCTGCAGGTGATGGAATGTTGAATATCTTTAGTGGTATTATTTTGGATTTTCTTAGGAAAATAGGAATAGAATCAGGATGTGCTCCAATTTTCTGAATTTCTTTTTCCAAATATTCATTACTGATTTCTAATAACATGATCAAGCCACCCCTTCTCTAAGCATGCAAAAGCATTATGATTATGTATACTCTCCATACTTGTAACCTCAATTTTATACCATTCTATAGAATTATTTTTTTCAAGTTCTATGGCAATATCTCTAACGACATCTTCAACAAATTTAGGATTATCATATGCGTGTTCAGTTATATATTTTTCATCGGGTCTTTTTAAAAGGGCAAATATGGGAGAGCTTGCATTTTTTTCTGCTATTTCTACTAAATCTTCAAACCATATCATACTTTTTGATTTTACATATATTTCCGCTATTGCTCTTTGATTGTGGGCAGAGTAATCACTAATTTCTTTGGAGCAAGGACATAATGTATGAATAGGTACTTTTACTCCAATGATCATATTGAATACTTTAAAAAGTTCTGCATCAATAATTGCCTCAATTTTATTGGGAGATTCTATTTTTGATATTGGGGCACTCTTATAAATGAAATAAGGAAAAGACATTTTAAGATAGCTTCTTTCTGCTTGAAGTTTCTCCTTAATCTTTCTCAGCATTTCTTCTAATGATTTTGGTTTTAGTTCCTCAAGTTCATTCATAATCTCAATAAATCTACTCATATGAATTCCACGAATATAATGTTTTAAATCAACTGCAATCTCTATTTTTGCTACTGTTTGCTGATGACCTCTCTCTTTATCTAAAACCTTGATAGGCCATTCCAAATCCTTAATACCCACTCTTTCCAAGGGTATATTCCTAAGATCTATATCATTCTGTACGTCTCTCAAATTTTTCCCCTCTATATACGACTCCACTTTCTCTTGTCTCCCAAACCTGAATCTCAAATAATTGACAATTATCCCTTTTTAAAAGATCATATAGCCTATTCCAGATCCAAATAGCAATATTTTCTGCTGTTGGTTGTTCAATTATATCATTTAAATAAGCATGATCTAAATATTTTAAAACATGTTCTTTGACTATCTCTTTTAATTCTACAAAATCCATTATCATACCTTCATCATTGGGAATACCTTCTATAACAACAACAAGTTTATAGGTATGCCCATGAAGATTTTCACATTTCCCTTTATATTTTATCAAGTTATGTGCAGAATCAAAATAAAATTCTTTTATGAGAAACAAATTGAACCTCCAGAGGTTTTTTATGATTAGAGGGAGAGTTTAACTCTCCCTCTTTTTATTTATTTTCCAGAAATTTAATTATCTCTTCAATATCTGGTAGCTCTTTAATTTCGTATATCTTGAAAAAGATAATCTTTCCTTCCTCATCTCTGAATATTCCAAAGAGTTGTGCTACTCTGCCGTGGGGCCAAAAATCACTAATTAGTCTCAATTTTGATATTTTCAGTTCCTTAGCCCAAGCATGCTTTGATGGTACAGTATCTACACTAACTCCTAAAGGAATTGTGTTTAGTTTTTCAAAGGTTTCGTAATTTTTCTCCAAGCTTACCATTTGTTCTGCACAAATTCTTGTCCAGGCTAATGGATGAAAGGAAAGTAGTATTTTTTTACCTTTATAACTGCCCAAATTAAATTCTTCGTTATGCTGATCTTTAAGGGAAAAATTAGGCGCTAAATCACCAATTTTTATCATGAAATTCCTCCTTTATAGCTCAAGAGGTTCGCTTCCCCATAAACCATGAATATTGCAATATGATAGGGCATACAGTTTTCCCTTCCCTTGTACTTTAAAGGAAAGAGTAATATCTGGCTCAATGAATACACCACTGGTATTTGGCCCTTGGGTTGAAGCACCGTGAGCGGATAGGCTAATGTTTGCTAACATATAAGGATATGTGCCACCCTCTGGAAGGAAATATACTTGGATCCATTCAATATGATGTTCTGTAGTATTTGGATGTGGGATTTCTTTTCCAACTAAGACTCTTATTTTTGTTAACTCTCCTTTTTCCAATATTTCAATCACAGGAACATGCTTCTCAACTTTAAAATCTTTACTTTGGATTAAATCCTTCATATGTTTATCCCCCTTTCAATTTTTTTTAAATTATACTACAAAAGTAGGAATTAAACAAGAATAATTTTTAATAAACTTTTAAAGCCAAAGGATAAACATATTTATCAAGGTTTTCAAGAAATACTCTTAGCCCATCTTCGTCTCTTTGGAAATTAACACTTTCCTTTGTTTGTAAAATTTCTACCTTTTCTATCCTTTTAGGGTATAATGTTATTCTGTCGCTTAAAGACCTTATAAGAATTGGAGTTTTTTCTGGCTTTTCCATTACAAAGATATAAAGGTTATCTCCCTTTGTAGTAAATCTAAAATCATCTCCAGTAAAATTTTTAGGGGCTTCTTTAAAGGAGCCTGCTATAACTTTTGTGGGTCCTTCCCCATAAATTTTCCAAGGTCTTGTTTCGTATATAGCCTCTCCATTAATAAGGAGCCAATGACCAATCTCCAGTAGTATATTTTTAGCAGGTTCTGGAATTGTTCCATCAGATTTTGGACCTACGTTCAGTAAAAGTGCTCCATTTTTGCTTACTATATCTATTAAATCTTGTATTATTTCTTTTGATGATTTATATTCATCATTCTCAATGTATCCCCAAGATAGCCTTGATATAGAGGTATCTGTTTGCCAAAATATAGGATCTATATCATCTTGAACTCCTCTTTCTACGTCATAAACTGCACAGCTTCTTGGAAAGGAATTTAATTTGTAATTAATAGCTACTCCCTTTTGCCACTGATACCCTCTATTATAATAAAAGGCGGAAAACCTTTTAAGATAAGGCTCAAAGACAGGTTGTTCAATCCACCAGTCAAAATAGACTATTTGTGGTTGATATTTGTCAACAATTTCGCAGAGTCTTATATACCAATCTTCAAGAAACTCTTCATTGGGCTGAGTTGTTTCTGGCTGTGCAGGACCATATAGGTCAATGTAATTTCTATCTTGTACGTCGGATTCAAATTTTGTGCCTTCATGGAAAAACCACCAGTGTTCAGCTCTATGATAAGAAATACCAAAGGTTAGAAAATGCCTTTTTAATGCTTTTGCAAGTTCTCCAATTATATCCTTTTGGGGTCCCATTTTTGTGGCACACCATCGGGTAAAACTACAGTCATACATAGCAAAGCCATCATGATGTTCTGCTACTGCTACCACATATTTTGCTCCTGCTTTTCTAAAGAGATCTGCCCATTCATCTGGATCAAACTTCTCTGCTTTGAACATAGGTATGAAATCTTTATAGCCAAATTCCTTAGGATTTCCATATGTTTTTATATGATATTCGTATTCTTTACTTCCTTTGATATACATATTTCTGGGATACCATTCGTTTGAGAAAGCAGGAACTGAATAAACTCCATAGTGAATAAAGATGCCAAATTTTGCATTTATATACCAATCGGGTATTTTAAACTGAGATAGAGATTCCCAAGTAGGCTCAAAAGGACCTTCAATCTTTTTATACATTATCATTTCACCTCTTTTTTTTCTTATTAGTATACATGATAAAATAGTTTCATGGATATTTCATATTATTTTCTCAAGTATGGCAAAGAAATATTTATTTATTTAAGAAATCTTGTGGGGGAAGAAGAATTAGCAAAGGATCTTCTTCAGGAAACCTTTATTAAAGCAATGAGGTACTCCCTAAGAGAAGAAACTGCAAAAACTTATTTGTATAGAATTGCCCATAGTCTTGCTATGGATTATCTTAGGAAAAATTCCCGCTTTGTAGATGTTGATTATGATGGCTTTTATGAGAGCCCAGAAAAGTTAGCGGAGTATGAGGATATTTGGAGGATATTAAGCCCTATAGAAAGAAGCATCCTTACTCTTTATTATAAAATGGGGTATTCATATAAGGAGATTAGTGAAAAGCTAAATATACCAGTTAATACAGTAAAAAGCCATATTTATAGAGGCAAAAAAAAGATATATAATTATTTTAAAGAGGAGGATAAATAATTATGGATTGTTATGATTTTGAAGAAGAGATGTTGAAATATCCAGAGGTTTCTTCAGACTTTTATAAACATTTGGAAAGTTGTTCTCGTTGCCAAAGGCTTTGGAGAGATTGGATAGCTATAGAAAATAAGATAAGTGAGAATAAATTTGGCGATGAATGGGAAATAGTATTTCCTATTGTTTTAAAAAGATTAAGAAGAGAACAGAATAAAAGAAGATTAATTATTGCTATTTTATCTTCTATTTATCTTTTAATGATTTTTTTACTCCTTTATTTGATTATAAATATTCCTGCTCTCTCTCTAATCTTTTACGGTATTATTTTAATTATCCAGAATTTATATCTTCAGCTTTTTTTAATAAGCATAATCTTAACTATTTTTGTGGCTTTTTATACAGAAATAAAATTTCAAAGAAAAAATTAGATGATATCTTTATAACTTTTGATATTTATGTTTCCTATGCCTGCCTCAAGTCTTATATGGATTACTTTCCCTTCTCCCTGCCACTTACTTATATTACTTGCGATATCAACTTTTCCAAGTCCAGACTTACTTTTAAGGTCTATAGGTATGCCTTCTGGAATGTAGACATCAATATTACCAATCCCTCCTTTTATTTCAATATATTCGGTAGTTTGAGGTATATATGCCAATATGTTTCCTACTCCTCCTTCTAATCTTAGTTTTTCTAATTTGAGTCCCCTAAGATCCAGGTTGTAATTTCCTACACCATTTTGGAATGTTAGATCTAAATTAACATCCGGTGATATAAATATATTAATACTTCTGTCCTCTTCTATTAGGAAAAAGTAAGATTTCTTTATCTTTAAATCTAAATTTAAAGTATCACCTATTATTTTCTTATCTTCGGATATATTAAGATCTCCTTTTGAAGATATGTAGACTAAGTCCTTGTTTTTATTCATAGCTAAGAAGATTTTACCCATCTCACACTTAACATTAAGCTCTAACCTTTTAATGTTTGTATCATAAGGAAATCTCCAATCTCTATACATCCTTCCAGGTCTATGATAGTAGGGAAAAGAAAAGATCAGAGCCAAGAAAAGTATTAGAAGTAATAGGGCAATCCATACAAAAAACCTTCTTTCACCTATCAAGATATCAATTCCCCAAAAGACAAGTATGAGGGGCCAAAACTTTAGCAGATCTGTCCAGGTAATTTCAATTAAGCCTAACTCTGAAAGTAGTAATATTATTCCTACTAATATGAGAAAAATGGCTAAAAAAGAAATTCTTTTCATATCTAATCCCTCCTATTTTTTGGCTAAAAGTAAGAGAACTCCTAAAATGATAAGTATTATGGAGAAAATAGCTCTAAAGGGAAGAATAAGCCATCCTAAGGTTCTTCCTAAAAGAAGAGCTCCAATAATTAATAAAAGCCAACCGAGAAACTCTTCTCCCCTATCTTTATGAGATGTGTCTTTAGATTCTTTTTGCACTTCTTCAGGTGAATTAAAAAAATCTGATGGTTCCTCTGGTATAATAATACCTGCAATGAAGTAGAGAATAAGCATTGTTCCACCTGTAAATAAGACTAATAGTACAAAAAGAAGTCTTACAATAGAGGGATCAATGTTAAAGTATTCTGCAATTCCACCACAGACCCCTAAAAAAATTTTTTCCTTTTTACTTCTGTATAATCTTTTTTGCATTCTTTCAGTCCTCCTTTACTTTTTTATTCCATATATAATACGGAATTATATGGGTAAAAGTTGCAAAAATATTTTGTTAGGTTTCTTTACAATTTGTCTAACAAGTGTTATATTATTTAAAAAAAGGAGGATATTTTTATGAAAATCTCAGTAATAGGAGGAGGAAGCACATACACTCCCGAATTAATGGAGGGTTTTATAGAGCTTTCTTCTGAGATATACCCTATTGATCTGTATTTAATGGATATTAATGAGGAAAGATTAGAAGTAGTATCAAATTTTTTGGTTAGAATGGCAAGAAAGAGTAAAGCTAATATCAATATAAAAACTACTACATACTTAGAGCAGGCTATAGAAGATGCAGACTTTGTTATAAACCAGATAAGGGTTGGGGGACAGAGAGCAAGATTACTTGATGAAACAATACCATTGGAATTTAATCTCTTAGGGCAAGAAACTACAGGAGTGGGTGGTTTTGCTAATGCTTTAAGAACAATTCCTGTAGCTCTAAATATTGCCAAAAAGATAGAAGAGCTTTCTCCATCCGCTTGGTTAATAAATTTTGCTAATCCCTCAGGTATAATTACAGAAGCAATATCAAAATATACAAAGGCTAAAGTTTTAGGATTATGTAATGTTGCTATAAACTTCCAAAATCAATTTGCAAGGCTTTTTGGAGTTTCAATGGATGATGTGTTTATGGATTATTTTGGACTTAATCATCTGACTTTTGTAAGAAGGATTTATGTAAAAGGAAAAGATAGAACAGAAGAGGCATTTAAGAAGATTAAAGAAAATCTTTTTGAAGAGGAAAGAAAAGTTTTGGATTATTTAAACATGTTTCCCAATCATTATCTGAGATATTACTACTTTAGAGAAGAGAAGGTTATGGAGATGAAGAGTAAGCCTAAAAGGGCAGAAGAGGTAATGAAAATTGAGGAAGATTTATTAAAGCTTTATAGAGATGCTAATTTAGATGAAAAGCCTAAGGAATTAGAAAAAAGAGGAGGAGCTTTATACTCTAAATCTGCTGTAAACTTAATTTTTCATCTTCTTGGACTTAGGAAGGGCTTTCAAATTGTAAATATCGTTAATGAGGGAGCAATTTTTGATCTTCCTCATAATGTAGTGGTAGAAATTCCAGTTTATATAGAAGGAGAAAGGATTCAAAGGTATGTTATAGGTAATTTGCCTAAAGAAGTAAGGGGTATTATTCAAGCAGTTAAAACCTACGAAGAATTAACTATTGAATCCGCTGTTGAAGGCTCTTTTAAAAAGGCGTTATGGGCTCTTGCTCAACATCCATTAATCTCCTCTCTTTCTTTAGCAGAGAAGGTTTTAAAAAGATTGATAGAAGAAAATAAAGATTATTTTCCCAAGTTATCTTAGTGAGGTGGAAAAATGAAGTATTATCTGGGAGTGGATGCGGGTGGAAGCAAGACTGATGCTATCATTTTAGATGAAGATGGAAATATTATTGGGCTTGGAAGGGCAGGAGCTGGAAACTATGAGGTTGTTGGTGTGGAGGGGGCAAAGAAAAATTGGCTCTTAGCAATTGAACGTGCTAAAGGAGATTTAAGAATTACAAGCTTTGAAAAGGCATGTTTTGGACTTGCAGGAGCGGATTTTCCTGAAGATTTTGAAATGCTTGAAAAAGAGATAAAATCTTTAAATATTGCTAAGGAATTCTGTATAGAAAATGATGCAACTATTGCTCTTAGAGCAGGAAGTAAGGACTTTTGGGGAATTATTATAATAATGGGTTCTGGTACTAACGGTTATGGAAGAAGAAGGGATGGAAGAAGCTTTAGATTTTATGGGGAAGGTTATGCTTTTGGGGATTGGGGAGGAGCATCCAGTGTTGTTCAAGAGATGTTACACTGTGCTTTCAGATCATATGATGGAAGAGGAGATAAAACTATCCTTGAAGATATGGCTTTAGAATTTTTTGGTGCTAAGAATTTTGATGAGCTTGCTAAAAGACTCTACTACCATCATGAAGAATGGAGAAAAGCCTTAGAGTTTGCTCCATATCTCTTTAAGGCTATAGAGAATGGAGATAAAGTTGCTATAGGGATTGGAGAAAAGATTGTAGATGAGACTGTTAGAGCTATATATGCTTTAATGAGTAAGCTGGAATTGTTTAAGGAGGAGACGCCTATAGTTCTTGGGGGTAGTTTATTCAAAGGAGCAGATTGGTTGAAAGAGTACATATCTGCTAAAGTTCACATTTTTTCACCAAAGTCTATTGTATCTGTTTTAAAGGCTCCTCCTGTTTTGGGGGCTGGAATTTTAGCGTGGGAAATGGATGGGAAAATTATTACATGGGAAAAGTGGAATAAATTACAAGATTACGATTTTAATAGCTCTTTAAATATTTGAGCCCTGGGATGTTACTCCCAGGGTTTTTTTCCTTTTTTTACCCCATGCTTCTGGAAAAATTTTAACATGGTTTTAAAATAAATACAATACCTTTTGATTTTGGAGGCTATTATGAGAAACTTTGATCCTATGTATTATTTTGAGAATTTGTACCATGAACAAAAGAGAATTTATGAGTTTAATGCAAAGAGTTTTGAAGATTGGGAATACTGGAGAAAGAATTTAAGGGAGAAATTACTTGAACTATTGGGACTACCTTTAGAAAAAGTCCCCTTAGAGGGAGAAGTTGTAGAGAAAAAGGAATTTGAGGATTATATTAGAGAGAAGGTAATATTTAATAGTACAAAAAACTTGAGTGTAATAGGTTATTTGTTGATTCCTAAGAATATATCTAAGCCATTACCTGCGGTGATAGCTCTTCATGGTCATGGTTATGGAAAGGATGATATAGTAGGAATTTGGGAGGATGGAACAGAAAGACATGTGGTAGACGGTTATCAAAAAGATTTTGGCATTTCTTTAGTTAAAAAGGGTTTTGTAACCTTTGCTATTGAACAATTGGGCTTTGGAGAGAGAAGAGAGTTAGAAGCTATCAAAATAGGAAAACACAAGTCTTCTTGTAGAAAATTAGCTTTTTGGGCATTACTTCTTGGTAAGACTCTTCTTGGTTTTAGGGTTTGGGATGTAATGAGAAGTATTGATTATTTGGGAACAAGAGAAGAGGTTAGGAGAGATGCAATAGGCATTATGGGAATTTCTGGTGGGGCAACTACAGCTCTTTTTTCTTCTGCATTGGATGATAGAATAAAGGCGGTTGTTATTAGTGGATATTTAAATACTTTTAAAGATAGTATTTTATCAATTTCTCATTGTGAGTGTAATTATGTGCCAAATATTTTAAAATATGCAGAAATGTATGATGTTGCCTCTTTAATTGCTCCAAGACCTTTTCTTGTGGAGCATGGGACAAAAGATGATATTTTCCCTATATCTTCAACTATATATGCTATTGAGAAGGTAAGAGAGGTATATAAATTTTTAAAGGCGGAAGAAAAGTTTGATACAGATATATTTGAGGGAAGACATGAGATTAGTGGCAGAAAGTCTTTTGATTTTTTGAAGAGGGAGCTATTCAGTATTTAGTTCATACTTCTACGTTTATAAATTCTTTAAAAGTTATTTCGCTATAGGTAACATTACAAGTAAAGGCAAAAAAGGCTCCTCCATTTTCCTTCAGAGCACGAATGGCATTATAAAAGTCTAAGTCTAATTCTCTATTGGGCTTAACTAATTTTGCATCACTTCTTTGAACAACAAAGACTACCCATTTTTCAAAGGTCCAGTTTTGCATTTCTTGCATGTGTTTTGCTCCTCTTTCTGTGGGTGCATCAGGAAACAGACCTATGCCATTTTTTACCAAAGTTACAGACTTTACTTCTACTAATATTCTTTCATTTATTAAGAAGTCAAATCTACTCCTACCAAATCTAAATTCTCTTTTAAGATCTTTCACTTTTATAGGAAATCTGTAGATATTTTCTAAAAAAATTTTGTTGGCTAAGGATGCATTTAAGGAAACTAATTTGCTGTCTTCAAAGCCTAAAACTGCTTCATATTTTGTTTTTCTTTTATGATTATTGCACTCTCTGATGAGGACTGGTGCTCCGGGTAAAATAATATTTTCTAACCTTCCTGGATTTGGAAGATAGGCAAGAACATCTTCATTTTTATAACGTATGAATAGTTTAAATCTTCTCTCTCTGTTTATTATTTGAGCTTCTTCTAATTTCTCAAATCTCATTTAATGAATTTCCAAAATGTCCTCATCTTTTACTTGATAATTTTTCTCAACAAAAATACCTTTAACACTTCCATCCTTAGTGAATAGGCGAGCATATCTTAAATTTTTGGCAAGATCTTTATGGATCATTTCCGCTACATCTAATACAGTGCTTCCCTTAGGTAAGATGAAGGGCTTATCTAAGTTTGGCGGATATCCTGGCCTTTTTGTATAGACTCTTACAATCTCTAATTCTTCAAAAATTATTTTCTTTAAATTTTCCAAGTTTATACCATTTTGGGCTGAAACTACATAACAGTTGAGCTCTTCCTTTAGTAATTCTATTTCTTCTGGCTCCATAGGATAGATTAGGTCAATCTTGTTAATTAAGATAATTCCCTTGACTTCTTTTATAGGTGAATAAGGGTCTTTGTCTATAACCTTTTTTACAAGTTTGATCTTCTTACCTTCAACCAATCTTTTCAAGCTCTCATAACTTTCCAATATATCTTCTTCAATATTTAGTACTATCAGTGAAAGATCTGCGTTTTTTATAATATTAAAAACCCAATTTTCAGAATTTTCCCATAGGGGCGGAAGGTCTACTAACTGGATGTTGATGTTTTCGTAAGGTAACATACCAACAGTGGGACTAATGGTACTAAATGGATAATCCGCAATTAATGTTTGTACGCCTGTTAGATTTTTAAATAATGTTGATTTACCAGAGTTTGGTGGTCCTATAAGGACAACCTGCCCAGCCCCTTCTTTTTCAATATAGTAGTCATAGCCTTTTCCTCCTCTTTTGGGATGTTTTTCGTATTCCTCTAAAAGTTCAGATAATTTTCTCCTTAATTCCGCCTTCATCTTATCTGTTCCTTTGTGTTTTGGTAGGAGGGCAAGCATCTCCTTTAGTGCCTGGATCTTATCTTCCAGGGTTTTAGCTTCTCTGTATCTTTTTTCAGCTTCTAAATATTGAGGGGTTAAATTAGCTGGCATAGTTTCAATACTCTGATTCTTATAATAATATTTTAATTTTTCTTTTTCAAGGTTATAATTATTTATCATATCATAGAAAAAAGGGTGATATAGAAGATGGTTAATATAGGATTTTCTCTTCAAGAAGATGCTATAACTGCCAGTAAAGAAGCTTTAAGAAAATCTATACCATTTTCTTCATCAAAGCTTATTATTGCTTTTTTAACAAAAAATTATGCAACACTTGAGGTCATAAAGAATATTAAGGATCATGCTCCTGATTCTAAATTTATTGGCTTTTGTAGTGAAGAAGTAATTATAGAAGATAGATCTTATGAAAGAGCTATTGGAATAGTTAATTTTTCATACGAAGATCTTTTTGTAGAAACCTTTATGGGAGAAAAGAAGAATTTAGATGACTTCTCTTTAGGGGTAGACTTAGGAAATAAAATTAAAAGTACAGGAATAAAGAGGGGAACAATTTTTATCTTTCTACATCCTACAGAAATTGAGCCACAATATCTTCTTAATGGTTTGTATAATGTTTTAGGACCTAACTTTGTGTATGTTGGAGGCGGTATAGCGGAGGGGTGTGATGGATTTACAGATAAAGGTATTTCAAGAAGAGGCGTTTTTTTAGCTGTTTTAGATAAAGAGTTTAATGTACTTTTAGAACATGGTTGGAAACCTATAGGAGACCCTTTAATTATAACTAAAAGCAGAGATAAAGAAGTAATAGAGCTTGATGGAAAGCCTGCAAGGATAACTTATAAAGAAAGGATTGGAGATTTTAAAGATGAAGATTTTGCTAATGTAAGTACTGAAAATCCTTTAGGTTTTCCCAATGTTTCTGGTTCATATCTCATAAGAGACCCTATAGGAACAGGAAAAAAGGATAGTATCATATTTTTTTCAAAAATTCCGAAAAATGCAGTTGGATATATAATGCATGGAACAAAAGAAGATCTTATAAACTCAGCAAAAAATGTTGGGGCTAAGGTTTTGGAGAATATTGAAAACGTAAGTTTTTCAATGATTTTTGATTGTATTTCCAGAAAATTTTATTTAGATGAAGATTTTTCTAAGGAAATTAGGGCTTTTAAAGAGTATATATCAGAGATTCCAAGTATTGGTGCATTAACTTATGGAGAGATATTAGGTTTCCAAAAGGTTCCTATATTCCACAATAAAACCTTTACTGTGCTTTGTGATGGTATTTTAAAAAAGGAGGAAAAAGGGGAAAAACAATATTCAGTATTAGCAGAGCTTTCTATACTTCATGAAATTTCTTCTTTTGATCTTCCAGAAAATGAAGAAGACCTATTTTGGGAAATCAACGAAAAGGTTTCAAGATTTTTTGATATTAAATATTTTGCCTTACTTTTGAGAAATGGGAACAATTTTAAACTTGCTTCTTCATGGGGATTTTGGAGGGTGGAGGAAGTCTTGGAAAGAATGAGAGAGGAAAACAGTTTTCAATTTAAATATGCTTTGGGAGAGGGAGATATAGGTGTATTTTTTGTGGAACAAAAATACCCAATAAATAGGAAGGAAAAGAAAATTTATACAATTTTTGCAAAGAAAATAGAAGAGCTACTAAGAGAGTATGAAAAGGCAAAGATTTTAAGGATGGATGAGGAAAGATTAAAGGATCTCATTTATACAGATGAATTAACAGGGCTATACAATAGGAGAGGATTCTATTCTTTTGCAGAAAGGCAACTTAAATTAGCCTCTCGTCTAAATAGAACAGTTCTTCTTATCTATATAGACATCGATAATTTGAAATGGATAAATGATAATTTTGGACATAAAGAGGGAGACTTGTATATAATAGATTTTGCTAATATTTTAAAGAAGACCTTTAGGGAAAGTGATATTATTGGTAGAATTGGAGGCGATGAATTTGTAGTCCTATGTTTTGATATAAATCCAGGAGCATACGAGAAAATTATTACCCGCTTATATGAAAATATAAGTAAATACAATACTGAAAGTAAAAAGCCCTATCAAATCTCTTTCAGTATTGGTTTTTCACTCTATAATCCCGAAAAACCAATATCTTTAGATGAACTGCTTAATATTGCAGATAAAAGAATGTACAAAGAAAAGAAAACAAAGAAAATCTAAACGCCCATAATATTGTAACCTGCATCTACATATATGATTTCTCCAGTAATACCTGAAGAAAGATCACTTAAGAGAAAACTTGCTGTGTTTCCAACTTCAATATGTTCTATATTTCTTTTTAAAGGCGCTCTTTCTTTATAATACTCTAATATATCTGTAAATCTTGAGATTCCTCTTGCGGCCAATGTATTTAATGGACCAGCTGAAATGGCATTTACTCTTATATTACTTTCTCCAAGTTCATAGGCTAAATATCTTACTGAGGATTCTAAGGCGGATTTTGCAACACCCATAATATTATAATTAGGTATAACCTTTTCAGCACCATAATAGGTTAATGTGATTATACTGCTGGATGGGTTCATAATTCTTTTAAAGGCTCTGCACATGGCGATAAAAGAATAAACACTGATTTCCATGGCTACTTTAAAAGCTTCTCTTGATGTCTCAATAAAAGGTGATCTAAGAGCCTCTGTGGGAGCAAAAGCAATTGAATGTACTAAACCATCAATGTTTCCAACATTTTTTTCAATTTCCTCTACAGTTTTTTCTATATTTTTATCATCGGATACATCACATTCTACAATGAAAGGCTTTTTAGGAAGATCTTTTATTAATTCTTCAACATTTTCCTTGAATCTTTCATTTTGATAGCCAATGATGACTTCTCCACCAAAATTTAAAACAGATTGAGCAATAGCCCAAGCTATACTTTTTTTGTTTGCCACGTTAAAAATAGCTATTTTCTTATTCTCTAACATATTAAACCTCCTTCTTAGATGTTAAATTTTTATTAAAATATTGCAAGCTATCTATTATTTATATAGAATATAGTCTTAAGAGGAATTTTTCAATGGAGAAAAGGGATTAGCCTTATATAAGGTGTAGTCCCCTTTATTTTTTTAGGGAAGGAGCGGAAATTTAGTGATAAAGGAATTTAATGGTAAAAAACCTATAATCTCTGAAGACACGTATATTTCAGAGGAATCCGTTATTATAGGTGAGGTTATCTTAGAAAAGGGGGTAAGTGTTTGGTCTTTTGCAGTTTTGAGAGGAGATTTAGATAAAATCCATATTCGTGCCTTTACAAACATTCAAGAGGGAGTCATTATCCATGTAGATAAGGGTTATCCAGTGGAAGTGGGAGAAGGTGTTGTTGTAGGACACTCAGCAGTTCTCCATGGGTGTAAGATTGGTAATAATTGTTTGATTGGAATGAGGGCAGTTATTTTAGATGGTGCAGAGATCGAGGATGGATGCATTATTGGAGCAGGAGCATTGGTTCCACAAGGCAAAAAAATTCCTAAGAATTCTTTAGTTTTAGGGGTTCCTGGGGCTGTAGTGCGTCAAGTTAGAGAAGAAGAGCTTGAAGATATAAAGAGAAATGTAAGTTTATATTATGAGTTAAGCAAAATGTATAGAGGGAGGTAAATAAATATGCCCAAGATGTATTTAATGATACCTGGTCCTACACCTGTTCCCAATGATGTTTTAAGGGAAATGGCAAGAGAAATGGTAAATCATAGAGGGCAGGAATTTTCCAAAGCTTTGTTGGAATCTACAGAACTTTTAAAAAAAGTTTTTCAAACAAATAATGATGTTTTTATCTTTACATCCTCTGGAACAGGAGCCATGGAAGCATCTATTGTTAACTTTTTCTCTCCAGGGGACAAAGTAATAGTTGGTGTATGTGGCGTTTTTGGAGAAAGATATGCAAAGATTTGCAATGCTTTTGGACTTAATGTTGTTAGTATTAAAACTCCTGCAGGGAAAGGCATAGAACCAGAAGAATTGGAAAAAGTTATAAAAGAGAATCCTGATGTAAAGGGTGTTTTCTTAACTCATAATGAGACCTCCACCGGAGTTACTTTAAATCTTAGGGAATTAGCTCCGATTGTCAAAGAAAAAGATATTCTTCTTATAGTTGATGCGATTAGCTCTCTTGGAGCAATAGATCTTCCTACAGATGCATTAAATATTGATGTAGTTGTCACAGCTTCTCAAAAAGCCTTAGAAACACCTCCAGGTCTTAGTATGATGAGCGTAAGTCCTCTTGCATGGGAGTATTACGAGAGGGCAAAATTACCAAGATTTTATTGGGATATAAAAATGGCAAAGAAATTTTTAGAAGAAGGGGCAACTCCTTTTACTCCTGCAGTATCTCAGGTATTTGCGCTTAGAAAAGCCTTAGAAAATATTCTATCTCGTGGTTTGGAAAATAATTTTAAGAGGCATAAGATTTTAGGTAGTGCTGTAAGGGCAGGTGTAAAGGCTCTTGGTGTTTTAAACCTACTTGCTGATGAAAAATTTGCTTCTGACACGGTAACAGCGGTTGTACCGCCATCAAATGTAAATCCTGATGAGCTAAGAAAAAAACTAAGACAGGAATTTGGAGTAGTTTTGGCAGGAGGGCAGGGTGAGTTAAAAGGGAAAATATTTAGGATAGGTCATGTAGGATATGTAGAACCTACGGATGTGCTTGTTACTCTTTCTTCCTTAGAGATAGTTTTGGAGAAAATGGGATATGATGGATTAAGGGGTAAGGCTGTTGAATCTGCAGAGAAAGTATTTCTCAATAGTTAGGAGGGGAATTATGGAAAAAATATTGATCTCTGATCCCATTGCAGAACAAGGAATTAAAAAGCTCCAGGAATATTTTGAAGTAGATTTTAAGCCTGGAATATCAAAAGATGAATTAATAAAGATTATACCTGAATATTCTGGACTTGTAGTAAGGTCAGAAACAAAGGTTACCCAAGAAGTGATCTCCGCAGGGAGAAAATTGAAAGTAATTGGAAGAGCTGGGGTCGGAGTTGATAATATTGATGTAGAGTATGCCACTAAGAAGGGAATACTTGTTATTAATGCTCCAGAAGGAAATACTATTGCAGCAGCGGAACATACCATGGCTCTTATATTAAGTCTTAGCAGGAGGATCCCTCATGCCTATTTTTCTTTAAGAGAGGGTAAGTGGGATAGGAAAAGTTTTGTTGGTCATGAGCTTTATGGCAAAACCCTTGGGCTTGTAGGACTTGGAAGGATTGGCTCGGAAGTTGCAAAAAGAGCTAAAGCCTTTAAAATGAGAATAGTCGCCTATGATCCCTATATATCTCCTGAAAAGGCGAAGGAGTTAGAAGTAGAGCTTTTATCCTCTTTAGATGAACTACTTAAAGTGGCAGATTATGTCTCCTTACATTTGCCTTTAACTCCTGAAACAGAAAACCTTATTGGAGAAAGAGAGCTTTCATTAATGAAGCCATCTTCCTATTTAATTAATTGTGCTCGAGGCAAATTGGTAGATGAAGGAGCACTATATAATGCATTAAAAGAAAAAAGAATTGCAGGAGCAGCCCTTGACGTTTTCAGACAAGAACCTTTAAATCCAGATAATCCTCTTCTTACCTTAGATAATGTAGTATTAACTCCTCATTTAGGAGCATCGACCCAAGAGGCTCAAGAAAAAGTTGCAGTGATTGTAGCAGAGGAGATAATAAAATATTTTAAAGGGGAACCTGTTATGAATGCAGTGAACTTACCTATTGTTATTAGCGAAGAGATTATGCCCTATATAAAGTTAGGGGAAAAGTTGGGAAGATTTTTAGCTCAAATTACGGATTTTTATCCTGAAGAGTTGGAAATTCAAATATGTGGAGAGCTTTCCCAGAAATTGGAGACCTCTTTGGCGTCTGCAGTTGTCAAGGGATTTTTAGAACCAATATTAATGGATTCTGTAAATCTAATAAATGCTCTTGCTTTAGCAAAGGAAAGAAGATTAAAAATTAAAGAGGTTAGAACCCAAGAAACTGAAATTTATAGAAGTATGTTAAAATTATCCTTGAAGACTGAAAAGGGAATAATAGAACTTTCTGGAACTTTGAGTAGGGGACAGGAAAGGATTGTAAAAATACAAGATTATTATATTGATCTTAATTTAGCTCCTTATCTTCTTATTGTATTTCATGTTGATAAACCAGGAATAATAGGAAAAGTTGGTACTATTTTAGGAAAGAATGATATTAATATTGCTGCTATGCAGGTGGGAAGGAAGGAGATTGGAAGAGAAGCTGTAATGGTTTTAATCATTGATAATGAGGTATCCCAAGAGGTAATTAGTGAGTTAAAATCTATTGAGAATATAAATAAGGTTTACTATGTAAAGTTGGCGTAGGTTTAGATAAATTGAGAATAGAAAAAGGGCTTATCCAGGTATATTTGGGAGATGGAAAGGGTAAAACTACTTCTGCCTTAGGACAGGCTTTGAGAAGTATAGGTCATGGTTTATCAATTCTCTTTGCACAGTTTGTAAAGGGAAATAGTTTTACTGGAGAGTTATTTTCATCAAAATACTTACCAAATTTTACCTATTGGCAATTTGGTAGAGATTGTAAGTTTTCATCTGCGATAAGGGATAATATTATTTCTTGTATTGGTTGCGGAGAATGTTTTATTGGAAAAGAAGGACCTACAGAATTAGATAAAGAGATTGTCACTAAGGGATGGGAAAGAGTAAAAAAAGAAATAATAAATGGAAGTTTTGATATAGTAATATTAGATGAAATAAGTTGGGCATTAAATTTAAAATTAATACCATTGGAGGATTTATTAAGCGTTTTAAAGAATAAGCCAGAACATGTAGAGATAATACTAACAGGCAGGGGAATGCCAAAAGAAGTCTTAGAATTGGCAGACCTTGTTACAGAAATGAGAGAAATAAAACACCCATATCAAAAGGGCATACCTGCAAGATGGGGCATTGATTACTAAAATCTTATACTTCCTGTTATCTTATACTTTTGGTTATTAGATTCCTGTTGATTTATAATTGGTCCTAAAAGAGTAGCAAAGTCAATCTGTAATATATTTAGTCTTAATCCGACTCCCAAAGTATAATTCAATGGATTGGTTATATCACCAATAGAGCCCCATCTGAGGGCTAAAAAGTTACCTATCCATTGTTCTAATCCAAATCTTAGATATTCCCAGCTATTTTCTTTATTATAATTCACCACGTCTACTAAATCTACATATAAACTTGTACTACTAAAAGGCTTAAGGCTTAGACCTATAGCATAGCCCTCAGGCAATGTCAAAAGATACTCTTTGTCAGAAACCTTTTTAACAGTATATCCATAACCTACGAGACCTGCTCTTATTGTTCCCCATAAATTTATCATTAATCCTAAATTTCCTTTTAGGGAATTTTCCTCTTTTAAAAATTGGAAACTTGTGCCAAAAGATAGATTTGGGGTTAGAGGAAAAGCTATTCCTCCTTTCCAGTTTTCAAAGTTATAAGAATTATTTTCTATATCATAGATTAAATTAACAGAGATGGCAAAAAAGGAAGTAGAAGGATAGAAGTAGTTTAGTTTTAGATTTAGGTTATCTTTGTATGGATAATCAAAGGATAGAGAAAGTTGTGGATATTTTTTGAGGACTAAAGTAGCAGGATTAAAGAAGTAAGTCTCACCATTCCCATCTAAGGTAACAAAAACCTCTCCCATACCAAGGGATTTTGCTTCATACTCATCGCTCCCTTGAGCAAAGGTAATGGATATTAAAAATGCAATAAAAATCAATGTAAGAAATAATCTTTTCATTCCTTTTCACCTCTTTTAACAATATTATTCTATTATTTTATAGAATGCTTGTAAAGGAAGATCAGTGAGATTTGTCACAGAATTTTTGTGATTTTAATCACATAGATTATTCAATTTCCAATATAGCATTGAACATACGGGATAAAATGGGATTTGGTGTATTGATGGGGAAAGGTTTAGATTGGTTTAAGAGTTTAAAAGGAGGGGATTAATCCCCTCCTTTATTTTATTTAGATTGTAAAATCTCTTCCGCCTTCCCACTACACCCAAGGACATCTCTTAATTTGTGCTTTACCACCTCTTTAATGGCTTCACGGGCTGGTCCTAAATATTTTCTTGGATCAAATTCTTCTGGATGAAGGTAAAATTGCTCTCTTAAAGTAGCTGTTAAGGCAAGTCTTAAATCAGTATCGATGTTAACCTTGCAAATTCCCATGGTTGTTGCCTTTCTTATCATCTCTTCAGGAACTCCCCTTGCTCCTCCAATTTTTGCACCATATTTATTGGCTTTTTCTACCAAATCCTGAGGAACAGAAGAGGCACCATGTAAAACTAATGGAAATCCTGGAAGTCTCTTAGCAATCTCTTGTAATCTGTCAAAATCAAGTTTTGGTTCTCCCTTAAACTTATAAGCTCCATGGCTTGTACCAATTGAAATAGCTAGGGAGTCTACTCCTGTAAGTTCTACAAATTTTACTGCCTCATCAGGATCTGTGAAAACGTCCTCAGCAGAAACTACATGCTCTTCAATTCCCTTGAGTTTTCCAAGCTCTCCTTCCACAACAACTCCTCTTGGATGGGCATATTCTACAACTTTCTTTGTTAATGCTACGTTTTCCTCAAAAGGTAAATGAGATCCATCGATCATAACAGATGTAAATCCAGCATCAATAACCTCTTTACAAAGCTCAAAGGAGTCTCCATGATCTAAGTGGACACAAATAGGTATATCTGGCGCATCCTCCATAGCTGCTTCTACAAGTTTCATTAGGTAAACAAGTTTTGCATAGTTCCTTGCTCCTTTTGAGATCTGTAGAATTAATGGGGCTTTTTCTTCTTTTGCTGCTTCTATTACTCCTTGTAATATCTCCATATTATTTACATTAAAAGCACCTATCGCATATTTACCATAACATTTTTTGAACATTTCCTTTGTACTTACTAATGGCATCTTTTTAAACCTCCCTAAAATTTTATTTCTCAGAGTAAGTATAGCATAATATAAGAAAAATATTTTTAAAAATTTTTTAATCTTGATTTATAATATATTAAAAACATGATTTGAGGAGGGTTTTTATGATTTACTCTTTTAGAAGAGGAAAACCTGAGAATGGATGGGTGTTGATAGTGCATGGATTAGGAGAACATATAGGAAGATATGAAAAGATGATAAAAGATTTGGAGGATTTAGGTTTTGGTGTTATAGGCTTTGATTTGCCAGGTCATGGAAGAAGTGATGGAATAAGGGGAGATACAGATATTGAAGAGGTAATTAGTATCATTGATGATTTAACAAAAGATTTAGGAGAATTTCACATATTTGGACATAGCCTTGGTGGATTGATAGCAGTAAGATATGTTGAGGAGAGAGGAGGTAAAATAAAATCTTTAGTTGTTTCTTCTCCTGCATTATATGTGGAAGTATCTCCTTTTTTGAGAAAATTTGTGGAGATTTTTAGCAAGCTTACCCCTCATAGAACTATAAGTAATGGATTAGACACAAGTCAATTATCAAGAAATAGGAATGCAGTAGAAAAATATATAAAGGATCCTCTTGTTCATGATAAGATCTCTTTTAGGCTTGGAAATTCAATGGCTAAAAATATAGAGATTGCTCATCAGAAGGCAAAAGAGATAAAAGTTCCTGTTTTAATATTAATAGGAACTGCAGACAAAATTACACCACCTAAAGGAAGTATAGAATTTTTTGAAAAGCTAACCTCTCAGGATAAAGCATTAGTAAAATTTGAAGGAGGATACCACGAATTATTTGAGGATGAGGAACATTCTGAAAGATTTTATAATACTATTTATGAATGGCTAAAAAGACATTAAGGATTGGGGGCAAATTTGCCCCCAATCTCTTAAAATTTTCCAGATAAGCTGATTACATGTTGAGGTGTTAGTGCCTGAGTATATAAAAAGGCATAGTCAAAATTCAAATTTGAAAAGTTTACGCCTAAACCAAAAGTTACACCTTCTTTTGCCCCATCATATCCTGTTCTTAGAGTTAAGAATGGAAGGAAATTTACCTCTGTTCCAACATGAACTCTATTTAAAAAGTTTATCTTTTCAAGAAGAGAAACATCCGCTAAAAATTTAAGAGGAATATTTCCTAAATTTAATTTAAACATTCCTCCTAAAACTACATCTTTTCTTTCTACATTTTCTACTGTACCTGTGGACCATTTTAAATAGCTAACAGGATTATATAGAGCTAATGAAAGATTTATATTAGGATTTAATTCGTATATTGCTCCTAAGTCTACACCAAAACCTTGAGCAGAACCTGTATCTAATGTGGTTAGATAGAGATATAAAGTAGCGCCTAAACTTAAGTTTGGCATAACTTTACTTGCTACGCTGACTTGGAAGGCGTTTTCAGAGAAAGGAAATAAAAGTTCTTCAGAGTTTGCAATACTTTTAAGAGATGCACCAAATCCCAAGGAAATTTTGTTTAGAGGTAATACTCCTCCTAAAAATTCAACCCTTGTCCAAGATTCTGGCATTTCTAAGTGGGTAAAACCAACATTAATTTTATCTACATAGGTTAAGCCTGCAGGATTGTATACTAAAGCTCCCCAATCATCGGAAAGAGCGGAGTATGCTTCGCCTAATCCTACTGCCCTTGCATTTAGAAGCATAGGAGGAAAACTTGCAAAACTTTGAGATATTAGAAGAATCACAATTATAAAACTCAGTAAGATAACTTTCCTCATTAACTCCAATCCTCCTTCTTAATAGATTTATGAAAGGGGAGGATTTTTCCTCCCCTAATTTTATTTCAATATTCCAATAAACCTATTTATTCTTACTTCGCCTTGAGAGGATTTTGCTACAAGCTGGAATAGATAGAGACCATTTGGTAAGGTTATTCCTTTCCAGTTTATTCCTTCCCATACTACCTTGTAATTTCCAGCAGAAAGATCTCCTAAATCTTGTTCATATACTTTTTCTCCAGCAAGGTTGTATACTACAAACTTTACTTTTGCATCTTGAGTGATATTGAAGTATATCTCCGCTGGACCTTCTTTTGGATTGAAGGATTTTGTAAACTTAGTAACATTTGCAAAGGATAGAGGTAGATTAGAAGATATAGTGGTAGATGCAGTCTTTATTATCGTGTTATATAATTCATCCTTTGCAGTTGCTTCAATTATATATTTTCCATTGGGAAGTACCTTTCCGCTTTCATCCTTACCATCCCAAGTATAGGTGAAGCTTCCGTTATTGACTTTTACATTATTAGTGATTGTTTTAACAAGATTATTCTTTACTCCGTTTACAGTATCATAAACTTGAATAGTGAGGTAAGCATATCCTAAATCATCAGAAACAGTACCATTGATATTGCATGTCTCATTATTATTAGGATTAAAGGATGAAGTTACTGTGAATGTTAGGTTAGGATTCTGTGTATCAAGAAATAGTTCTCTTACCTTTCTTAATATTACCTCGTTAACTGAAGTGTCTACTCCTTCAAGTCCAAAGGCAAAATATACGACTCTGTAATGTTTATTTGGATCTACATATATTAGCCCAGCAGTTCCAGAGGATGCTATAGCTTTATTTACTATTAAAGGAGCTTTTTGCTCTTTAATTTTTTCTGGAAGTTTAATTTCAGGAGCAATTGGAGAAACCCCTTCTGGATTATATACTAATAGGGCTTGAGCTCCAGAAAGTGGATCAATCTCATCAGGATATGCTTGGTTTTGTGCAGAGTTTAAAGTATTTAAATTAAAGACTAATCCTTCAAAGGTTGTTCCATTAACTCCTTTTATGGAATAAATATCCGTACTATCTTGTACAAACTGTGCTTTTAGATAGCCGTTGTAGAAAGTAGAGCTTACATATCCTGCGGAAGATGCCCAACCTAAGTCTTGGCTTGTAATAAAGAGTTTCCCACCATTATCAAGGTAAGTCATAATTTCACTTTGCACAGAAGGATCATATATTGCACCCCAATCTCCTGCCCACATTACCCAATCATATGAGCCCATATATTGTGCGGATGGTACTACACTATCCTTGAACACATCAATTATATTGTATGTTACTCCTGCATCAGAAAGAGCATTCTCTAAATAAGGAGCAATTCCAAATTCTCCACCATCATCAGCAACAAGAAGTGCTTCTAAGTTTGTTGGAGTAGTAAAGGATTTTACAGACCAATCTGAAGTTCCACTGGCATTTTCTGCTCTTATTCTTGCGTAGTAGGTAGTTCCAAGATTTAGCATTTCAGAAAGAGAAGGTCTATATGTTGTATCTTGGGTATTAATGTCTATTACTAAATCTGTAAAATCTGGATCAGTTGCAACTTGAAGCTTGTAATTTGTAGCATAGGGAGTTTCCCATTTAAAGAGAGGTCTTACTGTAAGAGGATTATCTCCAGACCATGCAATATGGCTTACAAAACTTGGAGTATTAGGTGCCTGAGTAGATTTTACATAAATATCACAAGTAATATCATCTCCAGAGACAGCAATATTTCTTACAGCAACAGTGGTAGGAATTTCTCCATAAGCTTTGCTGTTTGGAGTGCTATTTTCATCAAAAGTAGTATTATTTGTGGA
The DNA here is from genome assembly GCA_002878375.1 of Dictyoglomus sp. NZ13-RE01. Lineage (NCBI taxonomy): Bacteria > Pseudomonadati > Dictyoglomota > Dictyoglomia > Dictyoglomales > Dictyoglomaceae > Dictyoglomus > Dictyoglomus sp. NZ13-RE01. Next base: position 109,571 of record NIRF01000004.1, on the reverse strand, counting down.
GCCAGGATATGGATGTCCTGCATTTCCAGAACTTAGTCTTTTTTCTAATTGCCAAAGTCCATTTGCCTGTTCTAAAGCTACTAAATAATGCCTTGAGGGATCAAGTCCTGGATACCATTCATTATCATTTTGGGTTCCTCGCATTTTCTCATCTACATGGTAAATGAGAAGCCCTTCTCCTCTTAGATAAGTATCAAATCCAATTTTTTGCCTATTTTCGAGTAGGAAATATTGATCTCCAATTTGTCCATCAGTCCAAAGCATATAAACTACTGGGTTTGTTTCTACAGGTGGAATTATAACGTTTGTTAAATTATCTGTGGGTATAATGGGAGTTACCCATCCAAGTTGAATCTTACTCCAGGCATCGAAGTGAGAAGGTCCTCCACCTATTGCATATCCACCAGGTCCTGCTGGACCATTCCAAGATCCTCCTGCCATCAAGCTCCATCTTCCAAGACCATAAGAGGAGTAGTCTCTATCATAAAGGTCTGGAAGATCTCCAAAGGAGTGTCCCATTTCATGAACAAATACTCCCACTGTTGAAGGAACAATTACTGGATTTCCTTGGGCATCATAATCTTCCATATATTCGGGCTCAATAGAGTATCTTATGGGGACCTTTTGTTCATTAATATTTACATAGACAGTAGATGCATGGGACCATATGTCATTTGGATCTCCAGTCCATTCTGCACCTTGACCTGAGTGAATAACAAAAACTACATCGTAATTTCTTAAATCATATCCAGAATCTACTGCGTGTTGAAGAACCTCTTTTACTAAAACAAATACTCCACCATTAAATCCATAATTTCCATCGTTTATATAGTAAGTGTAGGTATTTTGGGCAGTATACCAGGGAAGGACTGTTGCTGTTACATTGAATTGATTATAGGAGTTTTCTAAGTAGAATTCTTTAACACTTCCAACATTATAAGGGTTAATTGAGCTCCAATCTGCTCCGATACTATTAAAAAGAATATCAAAGTAGTTTGAGGGTATTACATCTTCAGGTTGTCTTGGTTTATCAGTAAACTCTACGGGAATTACAATGGCTTTTCCAATAGCTACCGCTTTTTCAATTACGCCATAAATTTTAGTTCCCTTTGGTATACTCACGGGTGTTACTTCAGGTAGGGTAGGAAGCTTAACCTTTTTTTCAATGAGTTTTTCATGGGGTGGCATGATTTTTACTTTGGTTAGGGGAATTGATTCTGCAAAAGTAAAGGAGATTAAGAATACTAAGAATATCAGGAGTCCCAAAAACCTTCGCATACACTAAACCTCCTTCTTGTATTTTTATATTTTAAAATTATAACATAAAAAGGGGGGACTCTAAGATGTTTGAGTCCCCCCTTTTTATGCTAATATGTTTTGTTTTTAAATAAAGGTGCCTATTTTAGCAATATCTTTTCTCTTGCGTCTTCTAAAATTAATGTTGCAATATCTCCTGTTCTGACCATAGCTGCATTTGCCTCATCAGTATCTATGTGTAGTTCCCAGGCAAACTTATCACTAACTCTTATTAGAACATTCTCAAATATAAGGGCTCTTTCTTTACCAAGTCTTACCTTAACAAGTTGTTTGTCTACTAATCCCAACTTTTCAGCAATTTCTGTAGGAGTATGGATATGTCTCCAGGCAATAATAACTCCTTTTGGTAGCTCAATCTCTCCTTTGGGACCTATAACCTTTATCCCTGGAGTTCCTTCAATATCTCCAGAATCTCTTACGGGTGGATTTAAGCCTAAGAAAATCGCATCAGTAAGAGATATTTCTACTTGAGTTGCTTTTCTTTCTGGTCCTAAGATCCTTAATTTAAGACTTCTTCCTTTAGGACCTATTACCTCCACCTCTTCCTCACAAGCAAATTGACCAGGTTGTGATAAGGGATTTCTTGGGGTTAATTTGTAACCAACTCCAAAAAGTTTTTCTTTATCCTCCATTGATAGATGGATATGTCTTGCAGAGACTCCAATCGGTACTTTTATTTCTTCCATTTTCAAACTCCTCCTTGAGATTTTTACATTCTATTAAAAAATTTATCCATGTATATTTTACCACTTTTTTCCAAATTTGTTTATTCTTAATTTTTGTGATATTAATCACAGCAAAATACATAATATAGTAGTAAAATAGTAATAAAATAATAAATTAAAAAGGAGGTATCAAAATGAGGCTTATCAAACTTTTTGCCTTAGTTACAATATTTTTATTCTCAGTATCTTTTGCCTCTAATATTGTTCCAAATCTTTCTCCTGAACTTCTTTTTGATTCCAGGGCTCTTGGTCTTGGAGGGGCTGTTACCGCTCTATCAGATCCAAGCTTTTCCTTTCTTTGGAATCCTGCAGGATTAGAAAAAAGCTCCTTATTAGGTTTAGGAGGAAATTTATCTATAAGTCTTTCTCCTTTAGATCCTCAAAATTTAGAGAATTGGAGAAAGGTTTTGGATTTATTCCAAAGCTTGTCTCAAGGTGAAGCTCCTTCTTCTCCACAACAATATGATGGTACTTTAAAGCTTGGAATTTCTGGGGGATTAAGGTTTAGAAACTTTTCTTTGGCTATGACAAATTATTTTGATGGTAATTTTAATGCTAACATTGAATCAACACAAACTGCAACCCTTCATGCGGAAGGAAATAACCAAACTACCCTAAATGTTACTTTTGCATCCTCTCTTGCAAATCTTCCTTTGGGACTTGCTAAACTAAGATATGGAATTAATATTGCAGGAATAAGAGGGCAAAAAGAAGTCTATGATTATAATAATGGAACAACCTATACGAGTTCTCAGGTTGGGTATGGAGTAAAAGTGGATGCAGGGGTTCTATTAAACATTACCCCAATTTTAAGATTAGGATTAGTGGGCAAAAATTTATATTCTACTTGGCTTTCTACAAGTTCCCAAAATACAGATTTTAATTTAGATTTACCAGAAAGAGAATATAGATTAGGGGTAATGGCACAAGTTCCTATTTTGGGAATTAAGGCTTTGGCAGATATTTGGTATCCTGAGATGGGAGAGAAGACAGTTCATATTGGTGTTGAGATTCCTTTTGTTTTACTATCCTTAAGGGCTGGAGCAATAACTGACTTGAATCTAAATCCCTTTTACTATACTTTAGGAGCTGGTATTAATCTTCTATTAATGCAAATTGATGCTGGGGTTGCATATGATGTATTGGCGAATAATATAACTACTGCAGTTTTAAGTGGAAAGATAGGATTTTAATTTCTAAGGGAGGGAATAAATTCCCTCCCTTTTCATAACGAAGAAAATCTTGTAAAATTTTTTGATTGTATGAAGAAGCCTTTATTGAGACATATAAAAAAGTTTTTGTGGGAACATAAGTGGGATTATACTCGAGGGATAATCTGTCTCTTATTAGCAGATATTTTTCAACTTATAACTCCAAGGTTTTTAGGATGGGGTGTTGATAATCTAAGGAAAGGTTTATTAGGAGTAAAAGAAATCATCATATATTCTTTTATACTAATTCTTTTTGCATTATTAACCGCTTTATTTAGATTCTTTTGGAGGATGTCTATAATCCCTACCTCAAGAAAATTAGAAGCTAAGATTAGAGATAAATATTTTTCTCATCTACAAAAATTATCTGTGAATTATTTTAATTACCACAAAACAGGAGAACTTATGGCTTTAGCTACAAACGATCTCAATGCAGTTAGAGAAATGTTTGGTTTTGGAGTAGTAATGTTTTTTGATTCCTTATTTATGGGTATAATCAGCTTATTTTTTCTATTTAGTATTAATGTAAAACTTACATTATACTTAGCTTTAATTCTTCCCCTCATTACCTTCTCTATGAGCTTTTTTGGTAGAATAACTCATCAAAGGTTTAAAGATGTTCAAGAAAGTTTTGCTATATTAACAGATAAGGCGGAAGAAACAGTGGCAGGTATAAGAGTTGTAAAAGCTTATGTGCAAGAAGAAGGAGAATTGAAAAATTTTCTAAATAAAGCTAAGGATTTATTGGAGAAAAATATTAGATTAGTTAGAGTTTGGGGGTTTATGTATCCATCTATAGAGTTCTTGGCAGGTTTATGTGTACTTATCATATTCTATTTTGGAGGAATGGCTGTTTTTTCAGGTGATATTACTTTAGGAGATTTTATTGCCTTTAATGGATACATAGGGCTTCTTATATGGCCTATGATGGCAATAGGGCAAGTAGTCAATACATTACAAAGAGGAAGAGCTTCCTTAGAGCGTATAAGTGAAGTTTTAGATGAGATACCTGAGATTAGAGATAGCAAGGATTCTATTTATAAGGAAAAAATAATTGGAGAAATAAAATTTGAGCATGTTTACTTTAAATATCATGGTAGTAATAGATGGGTATTAGAGGACATAAATTTTGAAGTTTATCCTGGCAAAATTTTAGGTATAACAGGTCCTGTAGGTTCTGGAAAAACTACCATTGTTAATTTAATTCCTCGTCTATTTGATATACAAAAGGGAGAGATTTATATTGATGACATACCTATAAAAAAATTGTCTTTGAGTTGTCTTAGAAAAAGTATAGGTTTTGTTCCCCAAGACAGTTTTCTATTTTCTGATACTATTGCTAATAATATACGTTTTGGGAATCCAAATATATCTGATGAGGAAATAAAAAAATTGATTGAGATAGTAGCTTTGGATGATGATCTAAAAGATTTCCCTCAGGGATTAGAAACCATGGTGGGTGAAAGAGGAATTACACTATCAGGAGGTCAAAAACAAAGAATTTCTTTGGCAAGAGCTTTGGCATTAAATCCATCCATATTGATTTTAGATGATGCTTTATCTGCTGTGGATGCTCATACAGAGAAAAGGATTCTGGCAAACTTAAGAGATATTAGAAAAGACAAAACTTTAATTATCATTGCCCAAAGGCTCTCTGTTATTCAGGATGCTGATGAGATTTTGGTTTTAAAAGAAGGAAGAATAATTGAGAGAGGAAATCATGAGAAGCTAATGAAAATTGGTGGATTTTATGCCAAATTATATGAAGAGCAAAGATTGGAATCGAGATTGGAGGAAGACTTTCAATGAATTACTTGGATGAGCAGGAAATATTGGGTAAGGCTTATGATGCACGTTTAATGAGGAGACTCTTAAGATACGCAAAGCCTCATTTTAAAGGTATAATTTTTGCTCTCATTCTTATATTAATTCTAACTCTATTAAAATTAATTAATCCTTATATAGTGAAGGGTGCTATTGATAATAGTATAAATCCCTTTGTAACCATTAATTTAAATGGCAAAGAGGAAAAGGTTTATATCATTAATGGAAATAGAAGATCTTTTATTAGTAATAAAGACTGGGATTACTTAGTAAGGAATTATCCTATAAAGAGATTAGATAAAGATTTTTATATTCTTGAAAAGGATCTAAACAAAATGTCATATAGGGATAGAAAAATATTAAGGGCATGGGACTTTAACTATTTAAAAAAATCTGCCCTTTTATACTTTCTTGTAATAATACTAATTTTTCTTTTAACTTATATTCAGGTTTATATACTCCAGTTAACCTCTCAGAAAATTATTTATGATCTTAGAAAAGACATATTCTCACATGTTCTAAGGCTTCCTGTAAGTTTTTTTGATAGAAATCCTGTAGGAAGGATTGTCACAAGAATTGCTAATGATCCTGAGACTCTTCAGGAGATGTACAATTCTGTTATAACCAGTGTGGTTGTAGATGTATTTCTTATTTTAGGGCTATCCATTTTTATGTTTATATTAAATTGGAAGCTTGCATCTATTGTAGTTTTATCTCTTCCTATAGTGGGATATATGAGCTTTATTTTTAGAAAGTATGCCAGAAAAGCTTATAGAGATTTTAGAATTCAGTTGGCAAGGATTAATGCATATCTTGCGGAGCATATATCAGGAATAAAAATCACTCAGCTTTTTTCCAGAGAGTTAGAAAATGAAAAGGAATTTAGGGTTATAAATAATGCTTTATTAGGAGCACAATTAAGGTTTATTTTTGTAAATGCTGTTTTTCGTCCTTTAGTAAGTGCTTTAGGTAGTTTTGTTACTGCATTTTTGATATATTCAGGTGGTCTGCAGATATTAAGGAATGAGATCAGTTTTGGTATGCTTTTCTTGTTTATCTCTTATTTAGATACATTTTTTAGACCTATTCAGGATTTAGCAGAAAAGTATGATATATTACAAAATGCTATGGCATCTTCAGAAAGGATATTTATGCTTTTAGATGAGCCAATAACGATAAAATCTCCTAAAAATCCTATTAGATTGAATAAGGTAAAAGGAAAGGTAGAATTTAGGAATGTGTGGTTTGCATATGATAAAGAGTGGGTTTTGAAGGATATTTCTTTTGTTATTGAGCCTGGAGAAAAGGTGGCTTTTGTGGGACACACTGGAGCAGGTAAAACATCTATAATAAACTTGATAACAAGGTTTTATGATATTCAAAAAGGAGAGATATTGATTGATGACATAAATATTAAAGATTTAAGTTTGGAGGATCTACGCAAAAATATAAGTATTGTTCTTCAGGATGTGCATCTCTTTGCTACGGATATTCTTCACAATATTAGACTAAATAGAGATGATATACCTGAGGAGAAGGTAAGGGAGTCTGCAAGATTAGTAAATGCAGAAGATTTCATTCTTAAGCTACCTCAAGGATATAAAACACCTGTACAGGAGAGAGGAGCTACTTTATCTGCAGGTCAAAGACAGCTTATTGCTTTTGCAAGAGCTTTGGTTTTTGATCCAAAAATTTTAATACTGGATGAGGCAACAGCAAACATTGATACAGAAACAGAAAGACTAATTCAGGATGCTTTAGAAAAGTTAATACGTGGAAGGACTAGTATCATAATTGCTCACAGACTATCTACTATTAAAAATGTTGATACAATATATGTACTTCATAAAGGGAAAATTGTAGAAAAAGGAAATCATCAGGAACTCATCAGGCAAAAGGGACTCTATTATCATTTATACCAATTACAAAATTTAAATGTGAAAGTATAATATTTATAAATAGTGGGTAAAGGAGAATGAATAATGAAAAGATTTTGGGTATTTACTTTCTTCATGCTATTTTGTTCCCTTTCTTTTTCACAAGAATTTGGCATTAACTTTATAAAGACTATTAAAATAGGAAGTGACTCCGTAAACTTTTTTGAAATTTTGGGTAGCGTATTAGCTTTTTCTCAGAAAGACACTCTTGTTTTAGTATCTTTAAAAGATAATAAGGAATTAGTTAGGTTAAAGGTTAGATCCGAAAAGGCTAAAGATGCTGATAATATATCCATAACAAATTTTCATTTTTTAGATCCTGAAAGAATTTTTGTGGTAAATAACGAACCTTATGCATTAATTTATAACATTACAAAGAAAACTGTTTCTCCTTTACCTTATAACAAAGAGAATGTGGTAAATACAAAAAGCTATGTATTTACAGAGAAGATAGAAAGTATAGAAGATATTATTATTTCTCCTTCAGGAAATTTTCTCATTGAAAAGGTACATATAATGAATTACCTATTAGGAGGGTTTCTTTTGTTAGATGAGTGGTATGAGTACAATGTGATAACCTATCCTAAGATGGAGAGATTATACACTATTAGTACTAAAAAGGATTATTCAGAGTTCGACTTCTTGATGAGTGGTAAAGATCAATATCTTTTTATCATAAACCCTATTATGGCAAGTAATAAAAAGAGTTATGCTTTAATAATAAAGGATTTAAGAAGTGGTAAAGATTTGAAATATTTCTATGAAAAGGATAGAATTATTGCTTATAATCTCTCCAAAAATGATAAATACTTTGTTTTTTCCTTAGATGGAAAAGAAGAAGTTGTGCTTATTGATTTATCTAACCTTAAAGAGATTGCTTCTTTTCCTGCAATTGGTAATCCTGTTATAAGTCCTTTGGAAAACCTCATTGCTATTGAGGAAAATAGTGAAATTAATATTTTTACCATAAATGATAAAAGGTTAATATTAAATGTCAGGGGCTCTCACCCAGTTTTTTCTTTTGATGAAAAGTTTTTAGTTTATTCCTTAGGTGAGCATTTTCTTGCTCCCACAAAAGAGATTGTTATCCGTTCTTTAATGAAGGAGCAGAGAAGAAATATAAGCTTAGATAATGAATATTTCTTAGAAAAAATGGAATGGACTTATGATAACAGGTATCTCATATTGTTAGTAATGGGTGGGGATGGATATAAGATTTTGGTCTATGAAATAAAATAGAAAAATTTTTCATCTAAAGATTAGATAAAATCCCCCTTAGGGGTTATCTATAAAAGAGAGGGGATTCATCCCCTCTCTTTAGGATTTAAACTTCCAGTCTACTTTGCCACAGTCTCTACACTCGAGACAGCGTATGCAGTCAGGCGAATTTGGGGTTTTATAAACCTCAATATTTATAGGGCATTTTGATTTGCAAAGTCCACACTTGGGACAAGTAGGCTTTATTTCTAAATGATAAAAGGAAATCTTATTGAAAATAGAAAGGATTGTCCCTAATGGACATATAAATCTACAAAAGGGTCTTGATATAAATATGCTTGACAGGATTAGTAGTAATAATAGAAAAACTTTAAAAGCAAATAATGTGCCCACCAAACTTCTGAGGCTTGCATTTAGTAGTATTTGTGGAATTCCAGCTTCTAACGTACCTGCTGGACAAAGCTTGCAGAACCACGGTTCTAAGGTAAAATATGGTACTAAAATTACTAAAACAATTAGAATTATCCATCTTACAAAAGCAAATTTATTGCTTATAACAATTTTTTTACTTGGAATTTTGTATAATAGATCTTGAAAAAAGCCAAAAGGACATATCCAGCCACAAAAATACCTTCCTAATAATACTCCCCCAAGGATCAGAATCCCAATAAGTAAAAATGGAAATTCTCTTATTACAATAAAATGTTGAAGGGTGCCAATAGGGCAGGCAAAATTTGCTAAAGGACAGGAATAACAATTAAGAACAGGAATTGGAATATACTTCCCTATTGGCGCCAGATAATATGAATTTATGACTAAGGTACTAATTATTTGCCATAGTGTTCTATTAAAAAAATTTATCTTTCTTATTACTCTTCCTTTAGTTCGAAGTCGTCCACCCATGCCCAGTTTCCAGTATTTCCATCTATTATTAAACTAATCCTTATTTCTCCTGTGGTCACGTCAATATTTTTAATTGTGGGATTACTCCATTTTAGCCATCCTGTATTAACTATGTTGACAGCTTTGTCTTCTCCACCATATCCACTTACTTTAAGTTGTACTAAGTTTTCTCCTCCTCCCCCTTGTATCCATAAGCTTACTCTATATTTTCCAGGTTTTAAGCCTTTCACTATCTGGTAAAGCTCAAATTTGAAAGGTTTATCTAACCAGTAGTTTAAAGCAAAATCCCCAGATTTTGCATTTTGAGGAGGACTTGCCTTTGCTACTTTAACGGCGGATACATCGCCAATTACTTTCCAAGGCTCAAGACTTCCTGATTCAAAACTTGGATTTTGGATATAGTTCTTTTCCCCAATAACGGTAATATCTGCATAAATATTGGCATTTATTCCTTCAATAGTCCCTTTTAACTTGAAATTTCCAGGAGTTGAAAGAAGCTCACTTTTTATCTCTTCCCACTTAACTTCCAAGGATCTAATAGAGTCATCACTAAAGAGGACTTTTACCTTATTAGGAAGTTTTGGTATTTCTCCTGTAGAGACCTTAATATTTATAGAAGACAAAACTTCTTTAAACTCAGGCTTATAATAACTACTACCATATACAAGATTAAATACATCAAGGGAGGGTAAGGCATTTCCATTAAAATCAAAAAGGGCTTGATTTTCCCATGGATTTCCTTCACCTGTTTTCCATCCTGCTCCTTTCACAGGAATCCAACAACCCTCCCAATAAAATATGCCTAAGCCTTTATTATTTGGTATCTGAGATACTACTTCCATAATGTCTCTTATTGCTAAAGCCTGTCCTTGGATTGTAGCTTTATATCCTCCTTGCTCTTCCATCCCAGGACCAAATATATTGGAATGTCCATCTGCATCTTGTAAGGTCCAAGGGTAAGCCGTTTCAAAAATAGCAATTTCTTTTCCTAACCATTGAGCAATGTCATTTAGATTTGTTCTTAGCTCTTCAAGGGTACCATGCCAATAAGGATAGTAAGAAACTCCAATTACATCAAAATCTAATTTATTTTTTCTACTCATAATGTTCCCAAAGAACCACTTGAATAGCGCATTATTTCCACCCTCTGCTAAATGTATTGCAACTTTAATATTTTTATCTATCCTTCTTACTGCACTTGCTCCTGCATTAAAGAGTTTAATGAATTCATCAAAGCCTCCTACATTTTCTCCTATTAATTTTCCATCAGACCATAAAAATCCATTGTTAACTTCATTCCCAATTTGAACCATATCAGGAAGAGCTTTGTTATCCTTCATGTATTTTAGAACTTTATAGGTGAAATCTGAAACAGCTTTTGTTAAAGCAGAACCTTTTAGGTTTGCCCATTCTTTTGGTTTGTTTTGTTTTCCAGGATCAGCCCACCAATCACTATAATGGAAGTCAATGAGTACCTTCATTCCCAATGCTTTTGCTCTTTTGGCGATTTCAGTCATCTTTATATAATCACAGTTTCCTCCACCAAGTGGATTTCCCTTTTCATCTTTAGGATCGTTCCATATTCGAAGTCTGATCCAGTTTACTCCGTGATCTTTTAAAATTTGCAATGCATCTTTTTCTACACCATTATCATAGAATTTACCACCATGAGCTTCGATCTCATATAACATTGATACATCCATGCCTCTTATGAAGTCTGGAGGCAAATTTTTTATGGGATTAACAATAACTCTCTCTTCTGAAATACCAGGCATAATTGAGAGTATTATACCAAAAATTAATGGCATAACAATAGTGATTAATAATTTTTTGCAAAAATTTTTTGGCATGGATACCTTTAGTAAAAGAGACATATATTCTTAAATTAAATTCTTGCTTTTTTAACCTCTTCTACAAAGGCTTTTGCTGTTTGAGTGATAATTTCAAACTTTTGCTCCTTAACTGCTTTTTTATCTACCAGGTTTCCTCCTACTCCCACGAAGCAGGCTCCTGCTTTAATAAACTCACCTACATTCTCTAAACTAACTCCTCCTGTGGGGGATATTCTTATATATGGCATTGGTCCATGTATTGCTTTAATGTAAGAGGGACCTAAACTTTCCGCTGGAAAAAGTTTAACAACGTCTGCGCCTTCTTCCCATGCTCTAAGTATCTCTGTGGGAGTATATGCTCCAGGAATTACAACTTTATCATAGCTATGACATATTTTGATTATCTCAGGTTTTAAAATAGGTGAGACAATAAAATCCGCTCCAGCGAGGATTGCCATTCTTGCAGTTTCTGGATCAAGTACTGTTCCCACTCCTAAAACAATTTCTTTCCCCATTTGTTTTTTTATCTCTGGAAGTATATTTAAAGCTCCAGAAGTAGTCATTGTTAATTCTATTCCAATAACACCACCATCTTTTAAGGCTTTTGCAATGTTTAAAAGTTCATCTGAAGAATCCACTCTAATAACTGCAACAACCCCACAATCAATAATTTTATCTAATGTTTGAAATCTACTCATGCTTTTATTCCTCCTTTTGATAATGTTTTCTCATCTCTTCGTTAAAAGGCAGACTTAATATTTCATCAATTACGTTTTTTACCTGTTCATAGGACTTTGTCCGAGGGTCTCTTATTAATATTTCTTCTAAGACTCTACGATCTCCAGTTTTGAAAGCATGAAGTGCCCATTCCATTCTTAATATTCTTGGCAATAAATACATTTTTTTGATTCTCTCTGTTAAATCTGGCTCAATTTTTTCAGGGAATATACCATTTTTGTTGACTATACAAGGTACCTCTACTATAACATCCTTTGGCAATTCAGATATTGTTCCATTATTAGGAATGTTCAAAAATAATCTTTTTTCTTTATTATTAACTATGGCATTTATAAATAAAATCTGTTGTTCCCCACTCAATTTATCTTTAGAGAATTCAATAGGCAAAATTTCTGTTAAATTAATATTAGGGTTTTCTAAAATCTGTTTTGCAAGTTGAAGTCCACTTCTTCTTAAGGCTCTAAGTTGTTCATAAAATTTGGGTCTTTCTACCTCATTATCTATACCACCAAATTTCCCAAGCCATTTTTTCTTTGTTTCAAGGTTGTAGTGATATTTCCATGTGCCATTTCTTACCGTATCTCCAATAGGGAGCATTCCATAAAATTTGTACATATCTATGGCGCAAGGACTAAGTTGTAAATCCCAGGGATCTTTTGGTTCCCATTCATGGGATTTTTCTTCTATCCATTGGTCCAGAATTTTGTATGCGTTTTCTCCATTATATAAAAATCTGTTTAGAAAAATGCCATGATTTACTCCTGCTATTTGCCAGTCTACTTTATTGGGATCTAAGTTCAAAGTATTTATAACCTCATAAACCCCATGAAAACCATGACATATTCCAATAATTCTTACATCTGTTTCTCTGCTTACTAATTGTGTGATTTCAAACACTGGATTAGCGGTTTGAAGAAGATAAGCCTTTGGAGATAATTTTTCAACGGTTTTTGCAATATCTAAAGAAAGTTTTAATTGGTTAAAATTAGATAAAGTGTAATAATCAGAAACCATATTAAATTCTTGGCTATCTATACCTCTATAATATCCATGTTTCTCTCCTATTTCTCTCATTATTTCATACTGTACATATCCATCTTCATGCCCTTTTGCTCTGTGTAAAGCTGTATTTATTACAAAACTTGCAGAATCAATAGACTCTTCTAAACTTAGTGTTTTTTCGATTTTTACATCTGCTGAAAGCTCTTTTCTATATTTCTCAGCTAATACATAAGTGGCATTAAGTCTTTCTTCATCTATATCCATTAAAGATATGGTAACTCCAAAAAGTTCTTTGGTTTTAAAAATATCACCTAACAGTTTCAATGTATATCTGACACTACCTGCCCCTACAAAGGAAATTTTTATATTTGCCATGATTTCCCCCCTTTATTTTAGTTCTCTTAAAATCTTCTCCACATACTTAATCCATTGATGTTTTGGATCGTCTGCCATTAATTGTTCCCTTGTATCTCCAGCCAAAATCCATAGATAATATAGTTGATATCCTGGTGCTGCTACTACAGGATGATATCCTCTTTTTATCATTAGTAAAGAATTATCTTCTATTAAATAAACATTATCTATATCCCCTTCTTGAGTATACACTCTTTGGAGTCCAAAACCATGAGATGGATTCAATTTATAGAAATATACTTCTTCCATTCTTACCTCATAAGGATAGTTGTCTTTATCATGTTTGTGAGGTGGATAGCTGGACCAATTTCCTGGTGGATTAATAGTTTCGCCAATAAGTAATCTTTTTGCTTTAATTCTTTTATCAATAATATCTTTTACATCTCTTCTCCAATTTCCAGCACCTACATTTCTTACTGTCACATCTTCCGGCTTTATTAGTTTTACATCTTCATCTGTTTTTACTTTTGTTTTTCCTATTGCTATTTCAACGTTTTCTAAGGCTTCTATTGTTACCTCTTTATTATTAGGAACATATAGAGAATATGCATTTCCATCAAATACATTTCGTCTTGCTCCAAGGGATGAATAGGAAATATCATCTACTTTTATGTTACATCTTCCTGTTAAGATAATAATTCCTACTTCGTAGTCCTTTGAGGAAAATGTATAACTATCACCTTTTTCTCCCTTAAAAATGTCAAATTCAATGAATTCCATTTCTCCAGGTTTAACTAGTTGATTTAGTCCAGGCTCTAAGTTTACTTTTCTAAACATTTTTTAATCCTCCTTTTTTATATAGTCAAAAAAATAGAATTTTAAAAACCCGATTCTCTCCTAAAGATATAATTTAATATTTTTTTTGTCAAGAAAAATTAATCTATCTTGTAATTTTCCTTTTTATTTTTTAAAATTTAGGGAAAAATTGAAGGGGGAAATTCCATGAAGGATAGTTTGGAGAAACTGCGAAAGGAGATAGACGAAATTGATGAAAAAATACTAAATCTTTTAAACCAAAGGGCTAAACTTGCTATTGAAATAGGAAAAATAAAAAATGAGAATAAAGCATCTATTTTTGATCCAATCAGGGAAAAGGAAATTCTCGAGAAAATTGAAAAACTAAATTCTGGTCCTCTACCAACCCAGGCTTTGATTGAAATTTTCAAAGATATAATTAGTTTCATCAGAAATATTGAAAAAGAAATTAAGGTTGGATATTTGGGACCTGAGGGGACCTTTACTCATCAAGCAGCTATTAAATTCTTTGGTAAAGGCTCTAATTTTATACCTTACACTTCAGTGGAAAATATATTCTCCTCTTTAGAAAATAATGATATTGACTACGGAGTTGTTCCCATAGAAAACTCTATGGAGGGTACAGTTGGTTCTACTATGGATTTGCTTGTAGAGACTACGTTAAAGGTGGTTGGGGAAGTTTATGTGCCAGTGCAACATTGTCTTTTATCTACATTAGATAACATTGATAAAATAGAAAGGATCTATTCACATCCACAAGCATTGGCACAATGCAGAAAATGGATACGAGAGAATCTTCCTAAGGTTCAGGAAATTCCTACTAATAGCACTACTTATGGGGCTATTCTTGCTAAAAAGGACCCTATGGGAGCAGCTATTGCAAGCTCTTTGGCAGGAGAGATTTTGGGGCTAAATATATTGGCTCGTAATATTCAGGATAATTGGTTTAATAGAACACGCTTTTTTGTTTTAGGAAAACATAAAGTTAGTCCTTCTGGGAAAGATAAAACATCTATTATATTTACAGTTAAGCATCAAGCAGGAGCACTTTTTAGAGCATTAAAGCCTTTTCATGATTTAGGAATTAATATGACTCTTCTTCAGTCCCGTCCAGTGAAATCTTTGCCTTTTCAATATTTATTTTTTGTTGATTTTCAAGGGCATATAGAGGAGAAAAGAGTTCAGAAAGCATTAGATCTTTTAAAAGATGAATGTTTGTCTATAAAGATATTGGGTTCTTATCCTGAGGCGGAAAATGATTTTTAATGCAATTTTAAAATCTTTGTTGTATAATTGTCAAAATATCCAGAAGGAGGAAAGATAATGGAAAGGGTTGTGTTAGCATATTCTGGAGGCTTAGATACATCTGTAGCAATAAAATGGCTTAATCAAAAATACAATATGGAAGTAATTACTCTAACTGTTGATATAGGACAAAAAGTGGACTTAGAAGAGATAAAAACTAAGGCTGAAAATTTAGGAGTTAAAAAGGCTTATGTTTGGGATCTTAAAGAAGAATTTGTAAAGGATTATATAATTCCAGCTTTAAAAGCAAATGCTCTCTATGAGTCTCAGTATCCTCTTGCCACTGCTCTTTCTCGCCCATTAATTGCAAAATATTTAGTCAAGGTAGCAAGAGAAAATAATGCGAAATATGTAGCTCATGGTTGTACTGGGAAAGGAAATGATCAAGTGAGATTAGATTTAGGAGTAAAATCGTTAGCACCTGATCTTGAAGTTATTGCACCTGTAAGAGAGTGGAATTTTACAAGAGAAGAGGAAATTGAGTATGCCAAGAAAAATAATATTCCTGTTCCTGTGACGAAAGAAAATCCATATAGTATAGATGAGAACCTATGGGGAAGAAGTATAGAAGGGGGTATTTTGGAGGACCCTTGGAAGGAACCTCCTGAGGATGTTTTTGTTTGGACTAAAATTAAACCTGATCTTCCAGTAAGATATATAGAGATAGGCTTTGAAGAGGGAGTCCCTATTGAATTGGATGGAGAAAAAAAGTCTCCTTTAAAGATAATTGAAAATTTAAATAAGATAGCAGGAGAGTATGGGATTGGTAGAATAGACCATATTGAGAATAGATTAGTTGGAATAAAAACCAGAGAAGTTTATGAGGCGCCTGCAGCAATTATCCTTATAAAGGCTCATTCTGCTATAGAAAGTTTAGTTCATCATAGAGAGCTTGTACACTTTAAGAAATTCATTGAAGATAAGTATGCAGAATTAGTTTACTATGGTCTATGGTTTGATCCACTAAGAGAAGCCTTGCAATCCTTCATTGAAAAAACTCAAGAAAGGGTTACAGGTAAAGTTAGAATTAAGTTGGAGTATAAGAATTTTGAAATTGTAGGTAAGTATTCTCCATATTCCTTGTATGAACTTGATCTGGCAACTTATGAGAAAAAGAGCTCTTTCTCCGTTGAATCTGCGGTTGGCTTTATAAAACTATTTGGATTACCATCCTATCTTTATGCCCAAAAGGGGGATAAAAAAGGAGAGTGAATAATGAACTTCAAGGAGGCAATTTTAGTTTTAGAAACAGGGCATAGTTTTATAGGAGAAAGTTTTGGGGCAGATGGGGAGAGTTTTGGAGAGATAGTTTTTAACACAAGCATGGTTGGTTATCCTCAGGTTATCACTGACCCTTCTTATGCTAATCAGATAATTGTTTTTTCATATCCCTTAATTGGAAATTATGGTGTAGATACAGATATGTTGGAGAGTAACAAGCCTGTATGTAAAGGGATTGTAGCACGAGAGTTAAATGATTACAAATTTCATTGGAGAAGTGAAAAATCGCTAAAGGAATTTTTAATTGAGAATAATATAGTAGCAATTCATAAAGTTGATACAAGGAAAATAGTAAAAGAAATTCGCAAGTTTGGCACAATGAAAGCGGTTATTTCTACTAAAGAGTCTGATCCCTTCATATTATCTAAGAAACTGGAAAGATTAGATTTTAATTATTTAGATTTGGTTAGGAGGGTTACAACTACAGTCCCCTATGAGTTAAATTTGGAAGGAGAAAAAAGAATAGCTCTTTTGGATTTTGGGGTTAAGCAAGGTATTTTAAGAGAGTTAATAAAACGTAATTTTAGGGTTAAAGTTTTTCCTGCTTGGACCTCTTTTGAGGACATTAAAAACTATAATCCTGATGGTATTGTTTTATCTAATGGTCCTGGAGATCCTTCTAATGTACCGTATACTCAAGAAACTATTAGAAAAATAATTTCATTAGAAAAGCCTATATTAGGAATATGTCTTGGAATTCAACTTTTAGCTTTAAGTGTGGGAGCTAAGACCTATAAACTTAAGTTTGGTCATAGGGGAGCTAATCATCCTGTAAAGGATGTTAATACTGGAATTGTTTATATAACTTCTCAGAATCACAGCTATGCTGTTAAGGAGGATACTTTACCCTCTGGTTTTGAAGTGTGGTTTTACAATTTAAACGATGAAACGTTAGAAGGGATGAAACACAAAGATTATCCAATTATAGCTGTGCAATTTCATCCTGAAGCCTCTCCTGGACCATTAGATACTAAGTTCATATTCGAGGAATTTAAAAAGTTAATAACATAGGGGAGTGGAATTGATGCCTAAGAAAAAAGGAATAAATAAGGTTTTAGTTATAGGATCGGGTCCTATAATAATAGGGCAGGCTGCAGAGTTTGACTATTCAGGGACCCAAGCATGTAAAGCCTTAAAAGAAGAAGGAATAGAAGTTGTATTGGTAAATTCAAACCCCGCAACAATAATGACCGACTGGGAGATGGCGGATAGAATTTATTTAGAACCATTAACGGTAGAGGTTTTAGAAAAAATCATTGAGAAAGAAAAACCTGATGGGATTATAGCTACCCTTGGAGGACAAACAGGTTTAAACTTGGCAATGGAACTTGCAAGAAAAGGCACATTAAATAAATATGGAGTTCCTTTATTAGGAGCATCGTTAGAATCAATAAATTTTGCAGAAGATAGGGAACTATTTAAGAAGAAGATGGAGGAAATAGGAGAACCTGTATTAGAAAGTATAATAATTCGTAATTTGGAAGAGGCATGGTCTGCTGTTGAAAAAATAGGTTTTCCTTTAGTTGTAAGACCTGCTTATACCTTAGGAGGAACAGGTGGAGGAATAGTTGAAACCCCAGAGGAATTTGAGAAAACTGTATTAAGAAGTCTTAACTTAAGTCCCGTTAGTCAGGCTTTAATAGAAAAAAGTGTAGTAGGTTGGAAGGAAATTGAATTTGAAGTAATGAGAGATGCAAATGGAAGTGTAATAACCATATGCTCTATGGAAAATTTTGATCCTATGGGAATTCATACAGGAGATAGTATTGTGGTTGCTCCTACTCAAACCCTTAATGATAGAGAATATCAGATGCTTAGAAGCTCCGCTTTAAAAATTATATCCGCTCTTAAGATTGAGGGTGGTTGTAATATCCAGTTTGCTTTAAATCCAAATAATCTTGAATATTATGTTATAGAGGTAAACCCAAGGGTAAGTAGGTCCAGTGCTTTAGCATCAAAGGCAACGGGTTTTCCTATTGCTCGTATTACAGCTAAAATAGCAATTGGCTTAACCTTAGATGAGATAAAAAATCCAGTAACTAATGAAACTTATGCTGCTTTTGAACCAGCTTTGGATTATGTTGTAGTGAAGATTCCAAGATGGGGATTTGAAAAATTTAGGGTCAATGACAGAACATTGGGCACCCAGATGCAAGCTACAGGAGAGGTGATGGCTTTAGGTAGAACCTTTGAGGAAGCGTTGCTTAAAGCTATTCGCTCCTTAGATACTGAATTGGGACTTTTTTCTGATAAATTTTCCTATTTAACCTTAGAAGAGATAAGATATTATTTAGCCAAACCTGATGATAGAAGACTTTTTATAATTTCTGAAGCCTTTAAAAGGGGACTTTCTGTAGAAGAGGTTCACAATCTTTCAAAAATTGATTTGTTCTTTTTGAGTAAACTCTTTAATCTTATTAAAATTGCAGAAAAATACAAAGGAAAAAGTTTAATGGATATTACACCAAAAGAATTAAGATATTTGAAAAGTTTAGGTTTCGGAGATTATGATTTATCTTGTATCTTAAAGGCTACCAAAGATGAGATTTATAAGTATAGAAAAGTACACAATATTTATCCAGTATATAAAATTGTAGATACGTGTGCTGCAGAATTTTCTGCTCAAACTCCCTATTACTATTCTACTTATGAAGAAGAAAATGAAATCACAAAGAGTAAGCAAAAGTCTGTTGTAGTTTTGGGAAGTGGTCCAATTAGGATTGGGCAGGGAATAGAATTTGATTATTGTACAGTGCAAGCGGTAAAAGCAATAAAAGAGGAAGGTCTAATATCTGTTATGATTAATAATAATCCAGAAACATTAAGTACTGATTTTGATGTATCCGATAGACTATACTTTGAACCGCTAACTACTGAGGATATAACAAATATAATGATTCAAGAAGAACCTTTAGGTTTTCTTTCCCAATTTGGAGGTCAAACCGCTATAAATTTATCAAAGAACTTAGTTAATAGAGGCTTCTTTCTATTAGGAACATCTCAGAGAAGTATAGATCTTGCGGAGGATAGGGAAAAATTTGATAAAGTTTTACAAAAGTTGAAGATTCCAAGACCAAAAGGATTTTATATTAGAAGTTTGAAGGAAGCGAAGGATATTATAAAAGAAATAGGTTTTCCAGTTTTATTGAGACCCTCTTACGTTTTGGGTGGAAGAGCGATGCATATAATAAGTAACATTCAAGAATTAGAAAGTTATTTTCAAAGGAGAGATCTTATTCTACCTCTCTGGATGGACCAGTTTATATTAGGGAAAGAGGCAGAAGTTGATCTTTTGTGTGATGGTGAAGAGGTTTTTATTCCTGGAATTATGGAGCATATAGAAAAGGCTGGAATTCATTCAGGAGATAGCACTGCAGTTTTTCCTCCATACTCCTTGTCAAAAGAAGTACAGGAGAAGATAGTGGATTATTCTAAGAAAATAGCATTAGCATTAGAGGTAAGAGGACTTTTAAATATTCAGTTTGTAATAGATAGAAATGAAAATGTTTTTGTATTGGAAGCAAATCCAAGGGCATCAAGGACTGTTCCCTTTTTGAGTAAAGCTTTGAAATTGCCTTTAGTTAAATGGGCAACGAAGATTTCTTTAGGTTATAAAATAAAGGATTTTAATGTAGAGCCCGGACTGTATCCACCACCTAAACATTATGCTATTAAGGCACCAGTATTTTCATTTACTAAAATTAAATCTGCAGAGATAGAATTAGGTCCAGAAATGCGGTCTACAGGTGAGGTAATGGGAATTGACTATAAATGGGAGAAAGCACTTTTTAAAGCTCTGTTAGCAAGTGGTTTAAAAATTCCCTTAAACGGTGGGAAAATTTTGGTAACTACATACTTTAATGCGGATTGGGAGGAACTACTAAAAAGAGGCTATAAGTTGTATATGATAGAAAGTGATATTAAAGACGAACTATTTATTTCAATTCCAATAATAAAGGATGAACTTCATACCTTAACGAATGAAAAATTTGATTTAGTTGTGAGTATTGGAAAGGATGATAAAGCTTGGAGAAGAGCCTGCTTTGACCTTGGAATTCCATGTATTGTGGTTGAGGATACCTTTTATGCTGTACTTGAAATGATAAAGCGATTAGATGGAGAAATTGAGTATAGAGCCATTCAAGATTACTTTGAAGAGGAGCTATCTTATGGCACTTTGGGAGAGTCGTTGGGAACAACCATTAAATGAAAATTTTAAAATTTTCTCCTATTCTTTGCCTTTTGATCGTAGATTATGGAAAGTAGATCTTTTAGGGACTGTAGCACATTTATTAAACCTAAAGAAATCTGGAATTATTACTGAAGAAGAAGGGAAAAGACTTAAGGAAGCTATCTTAAAACTATATGGTAGTTTATTAGAAGATGAAGGGAAAATAGGTGGATCGGAAGATATACATACTTTTATGGAGGAAAATCTAACAGAACTTATAGGAGATTTAGGGAAGAAGATTCATACAGGAAGAAGTAGAAATGATCAAGTAGCACTCGATATGAGACTTTATCTAAGAGAACAGTCCTGTGAAGTGGCAAGACTATTAATTATGTTACTTAAAGAACTCCTGAATCTTTCAAGAGTTAATATAGATTTAGTAATGCCTGGTTACACTCATTTACAGCATGCTCAGGTAGTTACATTAGGGCATTATTTTTTAGCATATTTTGAAATGTTTTACAGAGATTTGGAAAGATTAGAAGCTGTATTTAAAGAAATAGATGTCATGCCTCTTGGATGTGGTGCCCTTGCTGGAAGTAATATTCCTTTAGATAGAGAATATACTGCAAATTTGCTCTCTTTTTCGAAAATAGCTGAGAATAGTCTCGATGCAGTCTCGGATAGAGATTTTGTTTTAGGATTTTTATTCTTTATAGCATTAACATATTTGCATTTATCACGGTTAGCAGAGGAAATAATACTCTGGTCAAGTAAGGAATTTTCTTTTGTAGAGCTACCAGAGGCTTTCTCTACTGGAAGTAGTTTACTTCCTCATAAAAGAAACCCAGATCTTTGTGAACATACAAGGGGAAAAACAGGAAGGCTATTAGGAGACCTCTTTTGGCTCATGACTACTATTAAAGCATTACCTTTAAGCTATAATGGGGATTTGCAAGAAGATAAAGAGAGTTTTTTTGATGCTTTAGATCAAATCAAAATAGCTTTGAAGGTATGGACGGAGTTTCTTCCTAACTTACGTTTTAACAAAGAAAGAATGTTTCAGCTTGCTAATAATCCCTTTCTTTTCTCTACAGATGTGGCTGAATATTTAGTTATGAAGGGGGTACCCTTTAGGGAAGCCCATAAAATCGTAGGAAGTATTGTCAAGTATTGTGAGAAGAATAATAAAGATTTTAGAGATTTAAGTCTTGAAGAATGGAGACAATTTTCTTTGTATTTTGAAGAGGATGTGAAGAGGATTTTTTCACCAGAATTTAGTATTTATTCTAAGAAAACAATCGGAAGTCCAAACCCTGAGATCAATAAAAAGATTATCCAAAGGAAAGAGGATTATTTAAAGGAAAAAGAAAAGATATGGAAGGATATAGAAAATAAACTTCCAAGATTGGAAGTCCTTCTTGAGTATTTATGAGAACTAAAAAGATTACTTTTTTCGCTATAAGTATATCTTTAATGATCATTGGAAGTTATCTTAGTTTACCTCTCCCATTTACTAATGTGCCTTTTACTTTACAGGTTTTTTTCTTATTTCTTATCTCTATGTTATTTAAACCATGGGAAAGTTTTCTAATAATCTTAGGTTATCTTTTATTAGGAGCCATTGGTTTTCCTGTTTTTGCTGGAGGAAGGGGTGGAATAAGTGTTTTATTTGGGGCTACAGGAGGATATCTTTGGGGATTTCTAATATCTTCTCCTGTTATTTCCATCTTTACTAATAAGGGAAAAGAAATTTATAAGCTTTTTTGGATTATTTTGGGATTGTTGATTATATATCTTTTAGGGAGTATTTGGTTAATGTTTTTCTTGAAAATTAGCTATAAAAAGGCTTTAATCTTAGGGGTTTTACCTTTCTTACCTTTAGATATATTAAAAGGTATTCTGGCTTTATTGGTCTCTAAGTACTTAGATAGATTTAGGAAAGAAAGTCTTTTATAGAGGTTAATTTAGAATAGTCATATATTATTCCCATAGCTCTATTTTCAGCAGGTATTCCAGCTTCTTCCACAGCAGATAAGGGATTTAGTCCACCTGCAATAACTAAACCAACTTTTCCTAAAGGAATAGGGATTCCTAAGGTTTCTTGGCTTGGTTTTCCTAAAAATATTGTCCCTTGAAAGCCAATTTCCCTTATTTTATTTATAATTTCCTCTACCTTTTCTGTAGCAATGGAAGGTATTTCTCTTAAAGTTGCTAATATTTTACCATTTCCCGTTTTGACAGCGGATAGTATTGAAGTCATTTTACTTCTTATAAATATTTCTAACGGGTCTAAAGTAGTTCCCTCATAAGTTATAATCTCTAAGAATCTTTTGGGCTCATTATCCGCAATCTCTAATATTCCAGCAAATTTTGCTTCTACTGGAATTCCATGTTTAATTAAAATACCATGTAAAGTTACACTACATACTGTTCCGATAATTACCTTTTTCTCTGGTACTATTATTCCTGGAAATATTTCCTCTTCCTCTTTGTCAAATATTGCTATTCTATCACTAATCCCATATCCCTTGTCAAAAACCTCTTTCATTATACTTAATGCTTTTTTTAGTTTTGCCTTTGGAATATAAGATATGTTTAAGATTACATTACCCTTTCCATTGCTTATATCGATTGTGGTTTGAAAAGCTAATGTGGAAATTTTACTGTTAATAAAACCAATCTTATCAGAGATTAATGCATTTTTTAATTCTTCTTTACCTTTTTCAGTGATGACTCTTCCTTCTTTTCCTATAACCTTGGTAAGTCCTCTCTCATCCATTATTTTTAAATGGTACCTTACCCCCCTCTCACTTAAATAAATGCCTTTTTCTTGGAGCTTATTTGATATATATGTAGCCCCAATAGGAATAGAGGAAGAGTTAAGGATTTCTAATATGGCAATTAATTTTCTTTCTATATCTTTACTCATTAGAATATACCATTTCTTGCTATTATTAATAGTATTCTAAATAGATTGTATGCTTCTAATAAATCATTTCTCTGAAAAGTAACCCTTCTTCCATCTAATCTTTTTACATCGGGATGAATAGAGACAGCATCTGCCATTTGACTGTTTACAAACTCTATTTCAAATTTATAAGGAGGATTCAATTTAAAAGGTTTAAAATAATCTTTGTTTTCTCTATAAAGATTAATGGCTTCCTCTACTCCCTTTTGAAGTAGAGCTTTTGTCTCTGATAAGGGTAAACAAATAGCGGAAGTTCTACTCAAAGCCTTTTTTACTTCTACTGTTACTACATTTTTTAGTAGATTACTGGCATGTTTAACGGTTTTGTCGTCGCCACTTACAAGAGCGACAGGAACATTGAAATAACCTGCTACGAGTGCATTGATTAAGATCTCACTAGCAGGAATGTCATTAACCTTTATATTATAAACAGAAGCTCCGGAATATGTATGATCCATTATTGCATTAAGAGAACCTACAGGGCTGTGATATCCTACAAAGAAAGCAATATCACAGCCCTCAATGCCCTCAAGCATACTTAAAGGTTTAGGAGAGCCGATTATAACTCTTGCTTTCTCTGGAAACTGACTAACTAATAAATTTGTCATATTGGCGTGAGAATCGTTAACTATAACTTCATCTACCCCTAAGTCTATAGCTTTTTGAACAACAGCTAATGTATCATGAAGCATTAACTTTTTGCCTTCTTCGTATAGCTCCTTTCCTGATATGACATACTCTGTAGAAGAAATACCACTACATCCCTCCATATCTACAGAGACAAAAACTTTCAATTTTTGTTACCTCCCTATTGGAGATATTGAGATGGAGGAAATAGGAAATCCCACTGATCTTCTTCTATGTTCCTTAGCCAGCCTTGCTGTTTTAGAAAGACTTTTGTTAATGTTGCTAAAAATTCTGCTAAAATTAGTAGGTCATTATTGTCTAATTCTTCAAACTCTAAATCTTCCTTCAACTTAGGAGATATAGATATTTCCTCTATATATTCTTCTAAAGCAGAATAATATAGAGATATTAATTTCTCTTCCCAATCAAACTTATTTGATCTATTTCCCAAGGAAACCCTCCTTAAATTACTCTTTTTCTTTTTTCAAATTGATATTGACTGATGAATCTTCTAACACCCATCTCAAAATAAATATTAGTTTTTGAGCTACTTCTCTTCTGATATACTCTGGACCAAAGCTATCTAATAATTTAGAATGTCTGTAATCACTCAATTCTTGAATTAATTGTCTTATTTCTTCTGGTTTTCTCATTTTTTCTTCTCTTACCTCCTTCTTTATTTTTTACTCGGATAAGTTTAACATAGTTTATTTTTTCAAGCAAGTTTGTGCTAAAATTTAAGTTAGTTATAAAAAACTCAAATATGGAGGGAAATATGGAACTTGTATGGAGTAGCTTTACTTTTTCTTCTCTATCTATAGAGGAGGAATTAGAACTTGCAAAACAGTATTGCAAGTTTATAGAGCTTACAGAGGAAAAGATAAATAGTTACTTAAAAAATAAAAGCATCTCCGCTTTAAAAGAAAATTTAGAAAAAGCCAATATCAATCCTATATTAATAAATCATAATAGAAGATTAGAGGTAGAAAAGTTTAATGAGGAAGATTGGAAAGATCTCATCTCCTTAAGTGAAAAATTGAATATTCCATACCTTTTAATAAATCCAGGTAAAAAACCTGAATGGCTAAGTTTTAATCTGTCTGTCTCTACTTTTGCAGAAAATATCAAAAAAATATTAAATTTACTTCCCGAAAATATGCTTTTAACATTAAGAATTGATGCATTCTCTTTAATAAATACTTTTGGTAAAGCTTGGAAGCTCTATAAAGAAATTCCAAATCTTACTTTTCTTCTGGATACTTTTCACTTTTATGTTTCTAATGAAGAGATGGATGTATTCAGGGATAAAGATCTTTCCAAAATTATGTTTATCCATTTAAAGGATGCTGAGAATATTCCAAAGTATTATTTGAAAGAAACGAACCAAGTTCTTCCTGGAGATGGGGTCATACCATTAGTAAGTATATTATCCCAGATTAAGGAGGGTGGTTTCAATAACTATATAGTTCCAGAGATTAAGAGATTAGAATATGAAAAGTTACCAGCTAAGGATTTATCTATTCTTTTATTTACAAAGACGAAGGAAATATTAGAACAAGTTTTTTAATATGTGATATAATTTCTTTCCATGAGAAGATTTTTAAGTACTGATTTTGTAACAGATAAAGAACTAAGGCGGAGTCTTAATTTTGTAATTTTAGGAGTCTGCTTTGGAATAGTATTCTTTAATACTACAGTTGGTGCTCCTATAGCAGGATTGGCAAAAGAACTTGGTTTTGGAGATCTTCTCTATGCAATAATGTTAGCCTTGCCTGTTCTTGGTGGAGCCATTCAGCTTATAGCATCATTAGTTTTAGAAAGGTATCAAAAAAGGAAAAAAATTTTTCTATTGAGTGGCTTTATTAATAGAGTTCCTTGGATATTTATAGCCATACTTCCCCTCCTCATACCTAATAAGAGCCTCTTATTCTATGTTATTGTCTTTTTCTTAATTGTTAGTTCTATAGGTGGAGCTTTTTTAAACGTCTCTTTTATGTCATGGATGGGGGATTTAGTTCCTATTGAGATAAGGGGAAGATTTTTTAGTCATAGGAGTATGTTGGCAACGATTGTTTCTTTTACCAGTGGTCTTATCATAGGAAAATTCTTGGATTTGGTGCCTGGTATAAAAGGTTTTTCTATTGTCTTTCTCTTAGCATCGATCTTTGGTATTCTTGATATTCTGTGCTTCTTAAATGTTTACGATCCTCCTATGAAGAGCAATTTAGATTTTGAAGGCAATATAAAAGAACTATTTAAAAAGGCTTTAAGTCATCCCAAATTTTCCAAGTTTCTTATGTTTGCTATAATTTGGAATTTTGCTTTAAACTTAGCAGGACCCTTTTTTAATATATATATGCTTAAATATCTAAAGATGAGTTTTTTTGAAATAGCTCTTTATGTGCAGTTAATTAGTAACTTAACTACCATATCCTTCGTAAGGATATGGGGAAGAATTATAGATAAGTTTGGAAATAAACCTGTTCTTTTAATAAGTAGCTCTGTTGTTTCTTTTCTCCCTCTTTTATGGCTATTGACAACTCCAAATAATTATTTATTCATTGTTATTATTATTCAAATTTTAGCTGGTATTTTCTGGCCAGGTATAGATTTAGGTTATAACAATTTAGCCTTAAATCTATCTCCAGATGAAAACAGGTCCTTTTATATAGCGGTATTGAATTTTTTTGTTGCCATATTTGGAAATGCTTTAGCCTATATTTTAGGCGGATATATTATTGAAGATGTTGCTCCTTTTTTGAACAATATTTTGAATACTCATCTCAATATCTCTTTGGTAAGCTATCATTACGTCTTTATATTATCTGCAATATTAAGGTTTATATCTTCAAGGTTCTTTTTACCCAAGATAGAGGAAGAGAGAGCTCAGTCTTTATCTAATCTTAAAGAGGATGTTTTGAGAAAAATAAAAAAGTTTTGACAAAAAATTTTTTTATGCTATACTATCAAGTCTTAGGTTTTCTAAGAAAAATTTTAAGAGTACGGAGGTACAAAAAATTGTCTAAGACACTGTATGTAGGGAACCTTTCTTGGCAGACCACAGAAGAGGATCTGCAGCAACTTTTTAGTAAGGAGGGCGTAGTAGAAAGTGTAAGATTGATTACAGACAGAAACACTGGACGCTCAAAGGGATTTGCTTTTGTAGAAACCTCTGAAGAAACTGCCCAAAAACTCATTAATACTTATAACGGAGTAGAATTTAATGGGAGAAAGATTGTGGTTTCTGAGGCTAAGCCCAAGAAGGAT
The DNA here is from genome assembly GCA_002878375.1 of Dictyoglomus sp. NZ13-RE01. Taxonomy (NCBI): domain Bacteria; kingdom Pseudomonadati; phylum Dictyoglomota; class Dictyoglomia; order Dictyoglomales; family Dictyoglomaceae; genus Dictyoglomus; species Dictyoglomus sp. NZ13-RE01. Next base: position 82,072 of record NIRF01000004.1, on the reverse strand, counting down.
CGTCCAGTAAGAAATAATTTCCACAGATTTTAAATTAAAACCTTAAAATCTTAAAAGAAGATAAAAGCCATGAGATGAAATAAGCTCATGGCTTTTATTTTTGTTTACTCTTTATTAACTCTTCAATAAATTTTTTATAGGGTTCTAAATTTTTGGATGGTATTGATAGTGCTATTTGAAGACTCTTTCCATGAATAATTAGAAAATTAGGTCTCCAAAGTAAGTAAATGAATAGCGAGATTAAACTTAAAGAAAAGATTCTTGCCATTAAAAAAGCAAGAAATAAGAAAGAAAAAATTTTGTCTCCTTTTTGAGTGATTTCTACCCCCTCAATTTCAGAAAGAAAAAGAACTGTTTCTCTTTCCTCAAAAAACACTTTTCTTTTTTCAATAATCCTATCAGGTAAAAGCTCTATTGTGCTTTCGCCTATTAACAAATCTGATGGTAAACCAAGCCAGCAAGTAGCAGGTCTTCCTTTTACTTCCATAATCTTCTCCTTATTATAATTTATTTACAGGACCTGTAGAACCTCTAACTACCAAGTAAGTATGAATATAGCTCACCATTTTTTCGCCCTTTTCCATTAGGCGAAGTAATAATTCTGCAGCTTTACTTCCCACTTCGTGTTGTGGAAACACAACAGTTGTAAGAGGAGGATTAACATAGGAAGCAATAATTATATCATCTAATCCAACAATTGATATATCCTTGGGAACTCTTACACCTTGGTTTATTGCCTCTCTTAATGCACCTATTGCCATCATATCATTAGAGGCAAAAACTGCTGTGGGTCTTGGATCTAATTGGAGGATTTTCTTCATTGCATCTTCTCCACTTTTCATCTTAAAATCACCTTCGAATATCCTATCTTTTCTAAGCTCAAGCCCATATTTGCTTAATGCTATTTTAAAGGCTCTGAGTCTTGCTTGAGCAGTTTCTAAGTCAAGAGGACCTGTTATTATTGCAATATCAGTATGACCCAAATTAACAAGGTGGGTTACCGCCTCAGATATACCAGATTGGAAATCAACTAATAGTGCACTAACATCTAATCCTTCAACATTTCGATCAAATACAACCACAGGGATCTCATGGAGTTTTAACAGATCTATCACAGAATCATCTAATCTGTTTGTCATAATAATAACTCCATCTACATGCCTATCAATGAATCTTTTCACGGAAGTACAACCTAAATCAGGATCGTAATCAGTATTACATAAGAATAAACTATATCCATGTTTTAATATAACACTCTCTACTCCCCTTATAACGGCGGGATAAAAGGGGTTTGTTACATCACTAATTACAAGCCCAATAGTATAAGTTTTTTTTACTTCTCTCTCTGGTTTGTAACCTAATTCTTGTGCAATCCTTAAAATTTTAGATTTTGTTTTAGGATTTAATGCTCCTTTATTATTGAGAGCAAAAGAGACAGCAGATATAGATACTCCTGCTTCTCTTGCAATATCTTTTAAAGTTACTTTTCTCTCAAATTTTGATTTCTCCTTTCTCATCGCCCTCTCCATTAAGTAAAATTTTTAATTAGTGTAATTATAACTTATTTTTTCAAAATTGACAATATTTATTGACAATTCAATTTATTCGTGTTAAAATCCTTAGTAAAGTTTTTAGTAAAGGGAGGTGATTTCTCCTTTAATCTTCTTCCTTAAGCCTCAAAAAATCTTAAATAGGGGGTAAATACCATGAGGAAGTATTTAGTTTTCTTAATGTTTGTCTTAATATTTATTCTTGGTCCAAACCTTCAAGCACAAAAAGAGGTTGTATTAAATGTTTGGTCTTCACCTGATAATGCGGATGCTTTAACTGATATAGCAAATAGATTCATGCAAAAATACCCTAATATTAAGGTTCAGGTAACACCAATTTCATGGGAAGTACTTTATCCAAGGATGCTGGCGGATGTAGCTACTAAGACTGGAGCTTTTGATGTGGCAACTTGGGATGTAATGACTGCTGGTGCAGTAGCTCCTGGATTTGTAGATTTAGAAGAATTTAGAAAGCAAAATCCTGATTTAGTAGATCCTAAATGGGATCCAAAAGATTTTGATCCTACCATTTGGCACATAGCAGGAATATGGGCAGGAAAGAATATTGGAATTCCTTTCTACTGCAATACTATGTTATTCTATTATCGTAAAGACTTATTTAATGATGCAAAGCTTAAAGCACAATTTAAGGCAATGACAGGGAAGACTTTAAAAGTTCCAACTACATGGGAGGAAACTATTGATGTAGCAAAATTCTTCACAAAGAAGTTTAACCCTAATTCTCCTACAGATTATGGAATTGCTTTGATGTTCCCAAGAACCCACACTTTATTCTACATGTATTTACTTTTCTTTGCACCATATAGAAGAAGTCCTGAAGGAATTAAAAAGTGGGGAGAAGTAGATTTAGATTATGGAGATTACTTTACAGCTGACAAAAAGCCTGCATTTAATTCTCCTGAAGGGGTAAAAGCCTTAGAAATGATGAAAGCTCTAATGCCATATTCTCCTGATCCTTTGGGCTCAGATTATGGAGAGACATTGGAATACTTTGCAAAAGGAACAGTGGCTATGGTGCCTCAATGGACAGGAGTTTGGGCAAACTTTAAGGTTGCACCAGCCCTGCAACCATTTGATAAAAAGGTTGGAGTAGCAATGATGCCAAGTGGAAGATCTGTGAGTGGAAATTGGGCTTTAGGCTTAAATATAGCAAGTAAAAATAAGAGAGAAGCTTTCCTATTCATACAGTTTGCAACAAACAAAGAAAATGATAAAATTAAGTTCATGAAATTTGGAGTTGCACCTTCAAGACTTTCTACTGTAAGGGATCCAGAAGTTAGAAAGGCTGATCCAAGAGTTAGTGTATTCTTAGAGACTATAAAGACACAATCCCATCGCCCCAGAATACCTGAAGAGCCTAAACTTGAAGATATAACTGTAGGAGCATTTTCACAGATTCTTCTTGGTGAAAGACCAAATACAGTGGAAGAGCTAAATAAGATAGCAGATGAGTGGATGAAGATCTTGAAAAAATAGGTAAGCAAGGGGGGAGTAATTCCCCCCTCTTATATTCTTTTAAAGGGGGTTTAGCTTTGGAAAAAACAATTAAAAAATCTGCCATATTAATGGTTCTTCCTTTAATTCTTTTCTTCGTTTTTCTTACGATTTTTCCCTTTTTATACATGCTTTTTATGTCATTTCATCATTATAATTTGTTAGAATGGAAACCTCCTTATTTCATTGGGCTTGAGAATTATATAAATGTATTCAAAGATCAAGGTGTAAAGTCATCATTGAGTTTTACCATAACTTTGGTTTTAGTGGCATTACCTATTGAAATTTTATTAGGAACCTTTATAGCAATATTTATTCAGAATCTTATAGGAGAAAAATTTGTAAGAAGTGTACTGTTAATACCTATGATGGTTCCTGCAGTTGTAGCAGGAGTTATGTGGAAAATGCTATTTAATGTAGAATATGGTCCTGTTAATTATTTTCTAAGTTTATTAAATATTGATAAAATTCCTTGGTTAGGAAGTTCTTTTTATTCTAAAGTAGCTGTTATAATAATGGATATATGGCAATGGACTCCTTTTATATTCCTGGTATTATATGCGGGAATTCAAACGATTCCTCAAGACTTAATAGAAGCAGGAAAAGTTGATGGGGCAAATAGATGGATGATCTTGAGACATATAGAGTTTCCAATGTTAAAACCATTGTTTTGGATTCTTATTATTCTTAGACTTGTAGATATCTTGAAACTATTTGATATAGTTTATATGACAACTTTTGGAGGACCAGGTTATGCTACCCATAGTATAAGTTTTTATATTTACAAAGTGAGTGTTTCTTTTGGATGGGATGTAGGATATGGTTCAGCTTTAAGTGTACTACTTTTGGTAGTAATTACTATCTTAACTACTATATTAATTAGAACTATGCGTCTATGGGAATTATTAGAACTTTAGGAGGAAGATTTATGTTGAGAAAGATTATTATCTCTTTTTTAAAGTGGATTCTATTAATAATTATTCTATTCTTCTTTCTTTTCCCTGTTTATTGGTTAGTAACAACTGCATTTAAACATTCTCAAGATTGGTTCTCTTGGCCACCTGTTTTAATACCAAGATCTTTAACGTTAGAAAACTTTACTGGACAAGCAAGAGGATTTGAGGGAAGTTTGAGCTCTTCCATAGAAAATATTGTTCCTTATTTAAAAAATAGTTTGATAATTGCTTTATTTACTTCTCTGTTTTGTACTATAATATCCGCTTCTGCTGCTTATTCTATTGCAAGATTTAAGACTGGGGGCAGAAGGCTTGCCTCGTGGATTGTATCAATAAGGATGTTACCACCAATTTCTACAGTTTTACCTATTTATATTCTTTTTCGAAATCTGAAGTTATTAGATACCTGGTGGGCAGTCATATTGATGCACTTAGTATTTACTATTCCTTTTAGTACTTGGGTTCTTATATCATTTTTCAATGGAATACCAAAAGAATTGGATGAAGCAGCATATATTGATGGAGCTTCTATTTGGAAAACTTTTTTATACCTTATATTGCCATTAAGTGCCCCTGGTATTGCTGCTATGGCAACATTAGCTTTTATAATGAGTTGGGGGGAATTTCTAATTGCGTTAATACTTACCAGCAGTCCAAGATCTCAAACATTGCCTATTTTCTTAGGAAGATATATTACTGGTTTTAGAATAGCTTGGGGACCTTTAGCTGCTGCTGGCTTGGTTACTATGATTCCTGTAATAGTATTTTCTTTTACAATGCAAAGATATTTACTTAAAGGATTAACTTTTGGCGCAGTAAAATATTAAAAATTATAATTTACGGAGGTGCTAACATGCCTAAATATGCTATTGGATTGGATTATGGGACAAATTCAGTAAGAGCATTAGTTGTTGATATTTCTACAGGTGAAGAGGTAGGGACTTATGTTTTTAATTATGAGAATGGAGAAGAAGGTATCTTATTAGATCCTAAAAATCCTAATGTTGCAAGACAACATCCTGCAGACTACATTAAAGGATTAGAAGTATCCATAGAAGAAGCTTTAAAAGATGCTGAAAGGAAAGTAAAGGGTTTCAATAGAAAGGATGTTATTGGAATAGGAATTGATACTACAGGAAGTACTCCAATTCCAGTAGATAGAGAAGGAGTACCATTAGCTTTTCATGAGGAATTTAAAGATAATTTAAATGCTATGGCATGGCTTTGGAAAGACCACTCCAGCCATGAAGAGGCTGAAGAAATAACAGAACTTGCCAGGAGAAGAAATGAGCCCTATTTAAAGAAATATGGGGGTGTTTATTCTTCAGAATGGTTTTTCTCTAAGATTTTGCATTGTTTAAGGGTAGATCCAAAAGTATTTGATTCTGCTTATAGCTGGGTAGAGCTTGCTGATTTTGTGCCAGCAGTACTTACTGGAAAACAGAGACCTGAGGATATTAAGAGGAGTATCTGTGCTGCGGGTCATAAGGCAATGTTTAACAAAGAATGGGGAGGATTACCGAGTAAAGATTTTCTAAGGGAACTTGATCCAAAGTTGGCAGAATTAAGGGATAGGTTATATGATACTGCTTATACTGCGGATACACCCTTTGGAAATATATCCCCTTATTATGCGAAAAAATTTAATTTACCTACTGATGTGGTGGTTAGTGTGGGAGCTTTTGATGCCCATATGGGGGCTGTAGGAGCTGGAATAAAGCCAGGTATTTTAGTAAAAGTCATTGGAACATCCACATGTGATATGATGATAGTGCCTAATAGTGAAAATTTACCAGATATTCCTGGACTTTGTGGAATAGTTGATGGTTCTATTGTGCCGGGTTACTTTGGTTTGGAAGCTGGGCAATCTGCAGTGGGGGATATATTTAATTGGTTTGTGAAATACTTTACCCCTATCGATTATTATGGAGAACTTACCGATAAAAAGGATGCTCATTATATATTTACTGAAAAGGCAAGAAAATTAAAGCCTGGGGAAAGCGGACTTTTGGCTTTAGATTGGAATAATGGTAATAGAACTGTTTTGGTCGATGCAAAACTTACGGGGCTTCTTATTGGACAAACTTTACATACAAAACCCGAAGAAATTTATAGAGCTTTAGTGGAAGCTACAGCCTTTGGAGCAAGGGTAATAATGGAAAGATTTGAAGAATATGGAGTGAAAGTAAATGAGATAATAGCTTGCGGAGGAATAGCAGAAAAAAATCCTTTTGTCATGCAAATATATGCTGATGTATTAGGAAGGAATATTAAAATATCACGATCTTCACAAACACCTGCTCTTGGGGCTGCTATTTTTGGGGCAGTTTCTGCAGGTAAAGATAAAGGAGGATATAGTAAAGTAGAAGAGGCTCAAGAAGCTATGTGTGGAACTAAACCTGAAGTTTATAAACCAGACAGCAAAAATCATGAAATCTATAATAGATTGTATAAGTTATATAAGGAGTTACATGATATTTTTGGAACTAAGAATGCAAACTATAATTTATATCATGTAATGAAGGAGCTAATTAAGATAAGGGATGAGGTGAGAGGAGAGAAGTAGTTTTATATGCTCTAACTTGTGTTAATAAATAATTTTATGTTATAATACACAAAAAGCAGGCGGTGTAGCTCAGCGGTTAGAGCACACGGTTCATAACCGTGGTGTCCAGGGTTCGAATCCCTGCACCGCCACCATGCCAGTGAAAGAAATAAATAATTTAGATAAATTAGAAAAAGAAGTTTTAGAGTTTGTTAAAAAGGAAAATCTCTTAGAACCTGGGGATAGCGTCCTTATTGGAATTTCAGGTGGAAGTGATTCCTTTGCATTGACACAAATTCTTTATAATATCTCCCCAATTTTAAATCTTTCCCTTAATCTTGTATATGTGGAGCATTTTGTTAGAAGTGATACTTATATTGAAAAAGAAAATATAAAGAGATTTGCGGAAGAAAAAAGGGTTCCTTTATATATCTTAGAGATCAAAAAGAGATCTTTTAAAGAAAAAGATTTGAGAGACGAAAGATATAAATTGATAGAAAATTTGGCAGAGGAGAAAAATATAGATAAGATTGCTTTAGGACATACATTGGATGATGTGATTGAATCAATTATTATGAATTTTCTGAGGGGATTAGGTTTAAGAGGACTTGTTGGAATTCCAGTAAGAAGGGGGAAGATTATAAGACCTCTTTTGAATACCTCTAAAGCTGAAATTTTAGAATATTGTCAAAGGAATAATATAAAATATTATGACGATTTTACAAATTTACTTCCAATTACCCTACGAAATATTGTTAGATGGCAGTTAATTCCATTTCTAAAAGATATATCTAATCAATTTCCTAATAGTTTAATAACTCAGAAGAAAATAGCAGAAGAGGAGGATAAGTATTTAGAAAAAATTTCTCATACTTATTTAGAAAAAATTAGGAGAACAGAAGATGCTTTTGAGATTGATTTACCTCTTTGGGATGAAATAGACTTTCCAATAAGACTTAGGGTTTTAAATCATATACTAAGTGATTTAGGAAAGGAGTTTTCAATTGAGGCTCAGATAAAGATAATAGAATCTATAGATATGAAAAAACATGGATATATTGGAAAGTTTGATATTATAGAGATTTATAAAACAGATAGGTTAATTATAAAAAGGGAAGAGGTATCAACCGATTTTTATTTCACCTTGGAAATACCAGGAAGAGTGAGGCTTCCAAATGGAGATGTTATTATTGCGGAAGTTTTTAACGTGGATACCGTCAAAAATATAAAATTTGATAATCCATTTCATGTATATTTTGATTATGATAAAATAAAACTGGATAAACTAATAATTAGAAATTGGAAAAAGGGAGATAGATTTAAGCCCTTTGGATTGGAGGGAAAAAGTAAAAAGTTACAGGATTTCTTTGTGGATAAAAAGATACCAAAATATAAGAGGGATTCTATCCCTTTAGTATTTGGGGATGGTGAGCTTTTATGGATAGTGGGACTTGCAAGAAGTGATGTGGCAAAAATCGATGAAAATACAAAAAAAGTGTTATCTATCAAAGTAGAAAAGGAGGTTAAGAATTGAGGTTAAAAAATATTATGCAAAGATTAATTTTTCTACTTTTAATTATAATATTAATTTATACCTTTATAAACCCACCTTTAAGTACCAATAAGGGGCAAATAGAGATAAATTATTCTGCTTTTCTTAGGAGTGTTGAGAGAGGCGAAGTAGCAAAGGTTACTATAAATGATCGTCAAATTGAAGGTGTATTTAAGGATGGAACTAAGTTTACAACTACTTTACCTATTCAGGATTCTAATATAATAGAAAAAATGGTTGCTCATGATGTAGAAATTGAGGTAAAGCCCCCAGAGAGTACTCCTTTATGGATAAATTTACTGCTGGGTTTTGGACCATATCTGTTTTTCTTTTTCTTTATGTGGTTTTTATTGCGACAACTTCAAGGAAGCAATAATCAGGCATTTTCCTTCGGTAGAAGTAGGGCAAGAATCTTCTTAGATAATAAACCAAAGGTTACTTTTGCAGATGTGGCAGGAGCAGATGAGGCAAAAGAAGAACTAAAAGAAGTAGTAGAGTTCTTAAAAAATCCTCAAAAGTTTAGAAGGTTAGGTGCAAGGATACCAAAGGGAGTATTATTGGTAGGTCCTCCAGGTACAGGGAAGACTCTACTTGCAAGAGCAGTAGCCGGAGAAGCTAATGTTCCATTTTTATCTATTAGTGGTTCAGAGTTTGTAGAGATGTTTGTGGGTGTTGGTGCAGCAAGAGTAAGAGATTTGTTTAACCAGGCTAAAAAGTTAAGTCCATCCATAGTTTTTATAGATGAGTTAGATGCAGTGGGAAGACATAGAGGAGCAGGTCTTGGTGGTGGACATGATGAAAGGGAGCAAACCTTAAATCAATTATTGGTAGAAATGGATGGTTTTGATGAAAATACAAATGTGATAGTGATTGCTGCAACTAATAGACCTGACATTTTAGACCCTGCATTACTTAGACCTGGAAGATTTGACAGAAGAGTAGTAGTGGATAGACCAGATTTAGAAGGGAGAAAGAAAATTTTAGAAGTTCATATGAGAGGAAAGCCTATAGCAAGTGATGTTAACATTGACATTTTAGCTAAGAATACTCCTGGTTTTGTAGGAGCGGACTTGGCTAATCTGGTAAATGAAGCTGCTATTTTAGCTGCAAGGAGAAATAGAAAAGAGATAACTATGCAGGATTTTGAGGAAGCAATTGAAAAGGTAATTGCAGGACCTGAAAAGAGAAGTAGAATTATAAGAAGTAGTGAGAAAGAAATTGTAGCTTTTCATGAATTAGGGCATGCATTAGTGGCAAAGCTTTTGCCTAAAGCAAATCCTGTGCAAAAGGTTACAATTATACCAAGAGGACTTGCGTTAGGATATACATTACAGGTGCCAGAAGAAGACAGATATTTATTAACTAAGGAAGAGTTAGAAGCAGAAATTACAGTTTTGCTTGGGGGAAGAGCTGCAGAGGAGCTAATTTTTGGACAACCCACATCAGGAGCAGCAGATGATCTTAAGAGAGCTATGGAAATTGCACGTAAAATGGTTTGTGATTTTGGAATGAGTGAGAGATTGAAGAATCTTTCTTTAGGGGATCAGCATTCAGAAGTATTTCTTGGAAAAGATCTAATGCAAATTAGGAATTTTAGTGAAGACACTGCAAAGATTATTGATGAAGAAATCAAAAAAATTGTAGATTCTGCCTATAATAAGGCTATGAATATTTTGAAATCTCATGAGGAGGAGCTTAGAGCTCTTTCTAAGATGCTCATTGAAAAGGAGACCTTGGAAGGAGAAGAAATAGATAAGTTTTTAAAGGAGTTTAAAAAGGAAGAAATTGTTTCTTAGGGGAGAGTTTATAAACTCTCCCTTCTTTCTTTCAATTGTTGAACTCTTTGGAAGATTTGCCAATCTTTAGGATCTAAGTTTCTGAATCTTTTGATTTGCTCCTCTGCTTCTTTTAATTTTCCCTCTTTAATAAAGACCTCAATGAGATTATCAATAGCTGCGGTATTCTCTGCATCCATTTCTAAAACCTTTCTTAATAAATTTTCTGCTATTTCAAGATTACCTGCTAAGTATTCACTCCATGCAAGTCCTCTTAGGTATTCAGGATTCTCAGGGTTTAATTCTATGGCTTTATTAAAATATTTTTTTGATAATTCGTAACTACCTGCACTAAGATAAGTAAAGGCAAGCAAATAATAATATAAAGAATTATCAGGTTCTAAGGCAATAGTCTCATTAAGAAGTTCGATAGACTTTTCAAAGTTTTTTACCCATACATAAAGGTCTGCTAATGTAATTCTAATCCATTGAGAAAGTTCAAAGTCTGTTAGCTCTTGAAGAAGTTTCTCATATAAGCTAATAGCTTTAAAAAGCTTTCCTTGAAGCTTATAATCGTCCGCTTTTCTTAAAATATCATCTACATTATTAAGCATATATTAATTATAATATCAACAGTATTAAATTTAAAGATGGAGGTTAAAAATGAGGTATATAGATTTAAGGAGTGACACTGTAACAAAACCTACAGAAGAGATGAGGAAAGCTATGTTATACGCTGAGGTGGGCGATGATGGTTATGGAGAGGATCCTACAGTAAACCAGTTAGAGAGAAAGGCAGCAGAACTTCTGGGAAAGGAAGCAGGTTTATTTGTTGTATCTGGAACTATGGGAAATCAAACTGCAATATTAACTTGGACAAAGCCAGGCGAGGAAATTATCTTAGAGGCGGAGTCCCATGTTTTTTATTATGAGGCTGGTGGTATTTCTGCTAATGCAGGGGTACAATCCTTTCCTATAATAGGTGAGAATGGTATCATGCCAATAGAGAATATTAAAAAAGCTATAAGACCTTTAGGAAGAGTTTTCCCTAAAACAAGTTTAATTGTACTTGAGAATACTCATAATAGAGCTGGGGGGAAAGTTTTACCCCTTGAATATATGAGAGAAGTATATGAGTTAAGCAGAGAATATAACATCCCTATTCATCTGGATGGGGCAAGGATATTTAATGCAAGTATAGCATTAGGAGTACCTGCAAGGGAGATTGCAAAGTATGCAGATTCTGTAATGTTTTGTCTTTCAAAGGGACTTTCTTGTCCAATGGGCTCTTTATTAGTAGGTTCAAAGGAATTCATAGAGGAGGCAAGAAGAAAAAGACAAAGATTAGGTGGGGGGTTAAGACAGGCGGGGATTGTTGCAATTTGTGGACTAATTGCTTTAGATAAGATGATTGATAGATTGATAGAAGATCATCAGAACGCTAAAAAGCTTTATAATTATTTGAAAAACATACCTATCTTTGAGATAGAGGAACCAGATACAAATATTTTGAAGGTGAGAATAAAGAATAATATCAAAGCTCAAGAGTATTTAGAAAAATTTAAAAATTATGGTTTATTAGCTACGAGTTTTGATGAAAACACTCTGCGTTTTGTTACCCATAAAGATATTTCTACAAAGGATATTGATGATGCTATAGAAATAATAGAAAAAGTTGTTGGAGAAATGTTATGATCTTAACAGTTACTTTAAATCCTAGTTTGGATTTACATCTTTTTCTGACTGAACTTTCCTTAGGAAAAGTTCATAGGTCTGAAAGAGAGCTGGTAATTCCTGGAGGAAAAGGGATAAATATCTCAAGAGTTTTAAGAATATTTAATGAGGAGACCTTTATACTGGGATTTTCTGGAGGAATGACGGGAAGAATATTGGAAGAGGAACTAAGTAAAAGAAATATTCCCTATGAATTTGTAAAAATTAATGGAAGTGTTAGATTTGCTGTTGGTATAGTTGAAACAAATAATAACAGACCTATGACTGTAATTAATGGTAGAGGTCCTAAAATAGACGATAATAACCTTTTGGAGCTAAAAGAAAAATTCTGTAGTCTGGTAGAAAGATCACAAATTGTAGTTTTATCGGGTAGTATTCCTCCTTCGATCTCTGAAAATATCTACTTTGATCTTATGGAAATGTCTAAAGAATATAAAGCAATTAGAGTTTTAGACGCGAGAGGGAAAGCTCTTGAGCTTGCTTTAAAGTCTACTCCAGATATTATAAAGCCAAATCAGGAGGAAGCAGAAGAGCTTTTGGGGTACTCCTTAAATAGCAGAAAAAATTTAATTAAGGCAGGAGAATATTTCAATAAAATGGGAATAAAATACGCATTGATATCCTTAGGGGAAAGAGGGGCTATTTTGAGCTTTGATGAGGGAGTTTTTTGGGCTAAAATGACTCCTCTTAAAGGTTACAACTGGGGGGCAGGAGATGCATTTTTGGCAGGTTTCTTAGTAGGTTTTAAAAGAGAAAAAGATCCTTTATATGCTTTAAGATTGGCAACAGCTACAGCTTATGTAAAGCTTAAAAAATTAGAATTAGAAGAAAATGATACAGAATTAATTTATGAGCTTATAAATGATGTGGAGATTAAAAAAATTTAATTAGAAAGCCTCTTATATTTATTAGAGTACATCTTTAAATCTGCATTCTTTATTAATTCTTCACAGTTTTTAATTTCAGGAGACATAGTCTCTATTCCATAACTAATATTTATTTCTTGATTAGAAATTCTATTCAGTTCTTTACTAATTCTATCAATGACTTTTTCGGCATCTTCATAATTTGTACGTTTTAGTAAGAGCAGGAATTCATCTCCTCCCCATCTTACTGCAATATCATTTTGTCTTATATTTCTTTTTATTATCCTTGATATTTCTTTCAAAATGAAATCTCCATATATATGTCCCAAGTTATCATTAATTTTCTTAAAGGAGTCAATGTCTATGAAGACTATACTAAAAGGCTTTTCTCCTCTGGTATATTCATAATAAGCTTCTTCAATTTTCTTCTGTCCATAGGATCTATTGTAGAGCTCTGTTAGGGGATCATAAATGCCATATCTTCTTTCCCAAAAAACAATAAAAGCATTAAGAATATTCCTTAAAAGTAGTATTATAGAGCTATCTATAAGATCCTTTGAATATAAATATATACTAAAGGGGAACTTATGGTAATAAATTTTTAGAGCGGACTCTCTTAGAAATTTGTTACCTTCTTCTAAGATTTTTTCTCCTATTTTAATTCTTACTAATATATTTTGAGAAAAAGGAAGAAAAGCTCTATGAATTATAGTTATGGCTTGTGATTCATTTTGAGAGTTTATTATGGCAGGAACTAAATAATTTTCTATAATTTTTATAGGTGTATGAAGGGAGGAAAATTCTTCACTTACGTTACGTATATATTTTTCTTTGATATGTTTTAAGCCTAATAGATCACTTATTCCTACTATCTCGAAATATAATGTTTTTAGAAGATTTTCTGAGTTTTTCATCCCTATATTTTTTATGTACTCTGTTAAAGTTATGTAAGAATTTAGAGCATCTAAATATTCCCATCTTTCCTGCATAAAGTCTATATAAGAGAAGGAAGAATAAATATCTTCTAAGAGGATAAGATTCTTAAGAAAATTATAAAAGGGTAATTCTGAATGGTACTCATATACAATCTTTTTAGATGAAAATCCCCTCTCTATCAATAGACTTAAATATAGAGTTATTAGTTGATCCTCTTTTGTTTTCAATATATCTTCCTCTAAGTTCTCAATATTGTTTTCTCCTAAGAAGCCTTTTATTAAATTTATCAAAACCTTACTTTCTGGGAATTTCTCAATTTCTTCAAGAAGGGGTAGTAATTCCTTTACCTCTTCGAATCTACGACAAAATAAATAAATTAGTGCTATTCTTCTTAAACCTAAATAGTAGTAATATTCAATTTTTACTTCCTTTAATAGAGCTTTTAATTGCCGAATAAGATTTGAAACATCATCCCATAAGTAGAATTGGGATAAGGTGTTTACAAGATTTTCTAAGCTAATTAGTATGTATTCCTTTGAAAGAGATTTAGAAATTTCGAAGGCATCTAAGGAGTATTTTAGGGCATTCCTTGGTCCATTAACATATCTTTCTAAGTCTCCTAAATTATTTAGGATTTTAAAAAGGACTAACTTATTTTGGGATTTGTTTGCATAAGGGAGAGCAAAATTTAAGAAATATACAGCATCTATAACTTTCCTCTCTAAAGCATTCATTAGAGCAAGGCTATTTAAATAATTTGATATATAAGAGGGTGAGGTTATAGTATTTGTAATATCTTCCAGATAGGATCCTAAAATTTTTAGCCCTTTCTTGCTTTCTTTTCTTAAGAAATAATAGGAACCAAAATGGGCTAAAATTTCAGGAGTATCGTACTCTGTTTTTGGTCTTTCTTTAAACTCATCTATAATTTTTTTGGCAGAATCATAATCACCAAGATAAGATAGACATCTTACAGTGAGAGCTTTTTCCCATAAAGTCTTCTCTTCAATTTTATTTAGTATTTCTAATGCCTCTTGATAATTTTGAGTATTTATCAATAATCTTAATAGTTTTCTAATATAGAATTTTTTGGTTTTCTCTTTTTCTAAAATTTCTTTTAAGATCTCAATCTTCTTATAAATATTAGGTACAGATCTGAACTCTTTTATCTTACAATATAGCCACCTTCTTCTATCATCTATTCTTTCCGCTAAAGTAGCTATTCTTCCCCATGTGTCAGAATAGTTTAGGCTTATAAGTTTGTCAATGAGATTCTTATTGAGTTCGTTGTTTGTGTTTATTGAACTTAACTCTCTATTAATTATTGTTAAGACATCATCAGAGGGGAATCTCCACATTGGTCTTTCAAATCTCAATAAACCTAATTTTATAAAGTTTTTGAAAAACACTAATGGTCCATAGAGTTCCTTAACTGCCTTTATAGTGGTCCCGGAAAAAGTTTTCCCAATTAATGTTAAAGAGTAAAGGGCTTTCTTTTCTTCATCATTTAATGTTTCTAATTTTTCTTTTACAATATTCTCCAAGCTCTTAAATTTGTTTTTATAAATAAGTTTCATATTATTCCAGTTTGATTGTCCCAGATTAATTAATTTTTCTGCTGATTTATAATCTATATTAAAGTAATTACTTACCTCTTTTACATCAATAGGTTTTTCTTTTTGTAGGGTATACATATTGTTGAATTTTGGTAAGTTTTCTCCTGTAATGACAAAGTGTATATTAAACTTTTCTGAAATTTGAGGAATAAGAATTTCAAAAAATCTGTTATAATCCAAGTATAGTAACCAATCGTCTATAAACCAATATTTTATAGGCTTATCATGAAGAAGTAGGTCTATTATTTGAACCAACTTATAAATTTCCTCCTCTAAATCTAAAGAGGGGGAGGGTTCGTAAACTTCCAATAAGCTGAAAAATTTTGGATGTATGTAGTTTCTAAGAATAGGTCCAATATATTTCCCTTTTTCTTCAAATAATTTCTTTTTATCTGAAAGATTTAAAAGAGTAAATAAAAATTCACCAATTGGTGTTCTATAAGAGCTGTAATAAGTATATAATGAAATATTACTATATTTGGAAAATAGATGCTGGATCTGATGAGTTCTTCCAGATCCTGACGGTATATCTATATATGTTATACTGTATCTATTTATTATTTCATCAATGTTTAGCATAATTACTTAATTGCAGAGGGACAAATATCGTTTAATATACACTCCTCACATAAGGGCTTTTTTGTCTTGCAGATAGCCCTACCATGATCGATAAGGAGAAAAGAAAAATTACCCCATTCTTCTCTTGGAACTATTTTCATTAGATCAAATTCTAATTTTTCTCTGTTCTTCTCATTGGATAAACCTAAACGATGAGAAAGTCTGTGAACATGAGTATCTATTATAATTCCCTCATTTTTCCCATACCCTGCAGTCAGTACAACATTTGCAGTTTTTCTCGCAACTCCTGGCAATTTCAACAACTCATCCATTTTATCAGGGACTTTTCCTCCATATTTTACTAATATTATTTCTGCACAGGCTTTAATATTTTTGGCTTTTGTTCTATAGTAATTTATAGATTTTATGTCTTCTTGTAACTCCTCTAAGGGGGCTTCTGCGTAATCTTTTATACTTTTATACTTCTTAAAGAGATCTTTTGTTACCATATTTACTCTTTCATCAGTGGTCTGTGCGGATAAGATTGTTGCAACTAAAAGTTCCCAGGGGTTTGAAAAATTTAAAGCAGTTTTGGGGATGTATAATTTTTTCAATCTTTTTAAAACCTCTCTCACTCTTTCTTCTCTTTCCATAGGAGTCCCCCTAAATTTTTCCTATTGAAGTATATAACAAATATTAGAATTCTAAAAGAGTTATGGTATAATACCTTGCATATGGAGATAGTAATAGGGCAGTTTAATGATTCATATATTCCAGTAGTTGATGGAGTAGCAAATGTAGTTAGAAATTATGCATACTATCTGAATAAGAAGTATGCAAAAACTTACGTTGTAACTCCAAAATATCCCAAATTTATAGATAGAGATGAGTTTGAGGTAATAAGATATTTCTCCCTACCGTTCCTCTTGAGACCTCCCTATAGGTTTGGAATACCCTTTGTTGATATAGATTTTATGAGAAGGGTAAATAGTATTCCTTTTTCTATTATTCATGCTCATTGTCCCTTTTCCTCAGGTCTTTTAGCTCTGAGTATTGCAAGAAAAAGGAGAATTCCTATAGTAACTACTTTTCATACTAAGTATTATGATGATTTTAAAAGAGCGACAGGATCTGACTTTTTGGCTAAATTAGGTGTAAAAATAATATTAGAGTTTTATAATAATGTGGATGAAGTTTGGACAGTTAATAATTCTTCTGCTGATACTTTAAGAGATTATGGTTATAAGGGAAGAATTGAGATTGTAAGAAACGGGACAGAATTTATTCCCCCAAAAGATATAAAAGATTATAGGGAAAGAATAAATTCCAAATACAAGTTAAAAGATGATGAAATAGTATTTTTATATGTAGGACAGATGGTATTGCAAAAAAATTTATTAATGCTTGTTAATTCCTTAAAGATTTTAAGGGATATGGGGATGAAGTTTAAAATGTTTATGATAGGTACAGGAAAAGATGAGAATTATTTAAAAGATAAGGTTAGGGCTTTTAATTTGGAGGATTATGTGATCTTTACGGGTATGATCTTGGATAGAGAACTTCTAAGATATTTTTATGCTCGGGCAGATTTAATTCTATTTCCATCTTTATATGACACATCGAGTCTTGTATTACAAGAGGCCTCTGCAATGAAGCTTCCAGCATTAGTTATAGAGGGGGCTACTACTGCGGAAGAAATAATAGATGGTTATAACGGCTTTTTAGCTAAGAATGACCCCTATCTCTATGCTCAAAGAATAAAGGATATAATATCTCAAAAAGAATATCTTAAGATGATTGGGGAAAATGCATTTAAGACCATATACAGGCACTGGGAAAAAATTGTTGATGAAGTTTATTTGAGATATTTGGATATAATAAAAAGGTATAAGAAAAAATATGGGGAGTAAGAGTTTTGTCTATATTGATTGGGAAGAGGCTTTATATTGGGATGGATGTCCTCTCTGCTTTTTAATAAATAAAAATATATGGAGAGCTGAAGAAAACTTCCTTTATGAATTAGTAAATGATGTTAAAATTAGAGAAAAAGTAAGAGAGAGTGGAGGATTCTGTTCGGAACATATGTTACAATTATTGAATTTTAAGGATACTTTGGGTGTAGCTATAGTAATTGAAGATGTTATAAAAAATAATGTTATACCATCTTTAAAAAATAGGAGGTTACCAGAGGATGTAAATTGTATGTTCTGTGAAAAAGAAAAAGAATTATTAGAGACTTATTTATCCGTGCTTCCTGAGGTTTTAAAAGAAGATAAGAATATTAGTATTTTTAAAAAAAGGGATTTTGGATTTTGTTATCCTCATGAGAGGATTATAATTGAAAGGTATCCCTTTTTGGAGACTATAATAAAAAAGGATACACTAAAATCTGCAGAGTATATTTATGGAAGTTATCCATGGGAAAAAGACTACTATAACCTTTTTTCTAAAAAGCTAAAAGTGAAAGGAAAATTTTAATTGGAGATACCAAATTGTCCTCTTTGCGAAAAAATAAAAAGAGAAAAAATAAATTTATATAAAAGCTTTTCTAAGGATTTTTTCCCTCCTCTTTGCAAGGAACATTTTAAAGAGGTTTGTAAAGTTATTGATACATCTTTTATAAGCTGGGATAATTTCAGTGGAGAGGAAAATTGCTTTGTTTGTGAATTTGAAAGAAAAATAGAAGAGGAGTTTTATAAAAACAATATAGATTATTCAGAGCTTTGTTTATATCATTTGAAAAAAGTTAGAGATAAATTAACTCCTAAGGATTATGAAAAGTTAGTTTTAAAGTGGGAAAGGTTTAGAGAAATGGTAATAAGGTTAATTGAGAGTTATGATTATAATAGTGAAAAAATTACTTTTGATGATTTTTATTTAATCCTTGACCATTTGTTGGGTACTGGGAAGAGAATTTAGTTTTTAATATTATCTTACCTTTTTTTATTAATTCATTTCTTAATCTTTTTCTTTCCAAATCATTTAGGGGAGCAAACTTTAGAGCATAGTAGTCACTTATGAATTCTCTTATTTCTTTATTGAGGTTTCTTGTAGAGTTATAGAGAGAATTTCCTGGGGTAATAAGCTTTTCTTTTGTCAACTTTCTTATAACCTTTTCAAAGATTCTATCTTCCTTGTTCATTCTATACCTATTAATAATTCTCATCATCAAATAAACTATAAGCAATATTATAGTTAAAGATATAACAAGTTTATATAAAGTAGAGAGTTTATATAAAAATATGATGGACCCTTTTAGTACATTTCCTAAGGATTCAAAAATTAAACCAAAGAAGCTAAAATTACTAAGTCCTCTCTCTCCTATAAACTTTAAGCTTTCTGGAGTAGGATCTATAGGGATCCAACCTATAGGTTCCAAGTAGACTTCTACCCAGGCATGAGCATTGTCGTTTTTAATCTCATACATACCAGTCCATGGATTAAGTCTTCCTGGAGAGAAACCTGTCACAAATCTTGATGGAATTCCAATAATTCTTGACATAACTGCAAAAGCAGTAGCAAATTGTTCACAGTAGCCTTTTTTTGTTACGAAAAGAAAATCATCTACTGCATCTAAATCATCCTTGAGAGGAGGTATGTCTAAGGAATAGGGATAGTTTTCTTTTAAATATTTTTCTATTGCCATGAGTTTTTCCCATGGAGTTTCATAGTTTTTTGTTATATTTAGAGTGAGATCTTTGACCCTTTTTGGTATATTGGGAAGATTTAGATATCTTTCCATACTTTTAGTAATTTTGGGTACTTTAGCATTTAATAGAGCTTTTGCAGAAAAAGTTTTTTCCATATATAAAGAGGTATAGATTAGTTTTTTTGGTATATCAAAGGGGCTTCTTATGTCATCTTCTATATCCTTATATATAAAAGGGGCTGGAAAATAAAGCTTTTTTGAGTTATAAGGTAAGAAGACTAAATTATTTAAATCTTTTTCAATAAAATATGTAGCTCTTATTAAATTCTCTTCGGTATTTAGGGTTTTATCAAGGTCAAAGGGTTGATTTACAGTATTTATAACATCTACTTTTTCCTCTAAACTTTGATACCATCCAAAACCATTATAAGTATCAAAGGCAAGTCCCCTATGGTATATAGGATATGGAGTTAAGACCCTAAAAATCAAGGTTGAAGAGGGAAATCCTCTCTGTCTCAAATCTACAAAAGGAGCAAATCCAAAATAGTTTTCTGGATTGTATGGGAGAGGAGGAATATTTCTTCCTTCTGGTAATTTATATAAGTAAAAGTTTGTGTAGTTATCAGGAGTTCTAATCTCGCCTCTATAAGTTGATATTCTTTGGATAATTTGAGACATTATATCTTGTCTGAAAGTAAAGGGAAGGGATTTTGGTATCATAGGAAATATTAAGAAACTTATTAATGATGCTAAAAGGATTATGGAGCTTAAATACTTAATACTTGGTCTGTAATTGTTTAGAAGAGCCAAAGTAAGAGTCAAACCTATAATGTAAAAAAATAAGAACACTATAAATGTACTCTCTCTTGCAAATATGCCAGAGATTACCATGAGAATTAAACTTATGAAAAAGGAAAAGCTAAGATCTATACGTGTGGGAAGATCAAAACTATGGATTGTGTTTAGGTTTATTAAGAAAACCGCCAAAGGTATTCTGGGATCGTAAGGTTGGGAAAGTAAATTTCTAAAGAATTCTCTGAGGAAATATAACATTAGGAATGTCATTAAAAGCTTTAGAATAATATTGCTCTTATACCTATTTTTATAACTAAAAAGAAAACCTATGGTAGTCAGAAAAATAACAAAAGAAATATAATCTATGGAAAGTTCTAAGAAGTACCAAGAGGAAATTAAAGATACTATGGTCATGTATAATATACTTAATCTCAAAACTAATGAATCTTCAATTTTTATATTTATCCTTCTATTTACATTAACCATTTTTAGAGCTCCAGATATTTAGAAAGTCATAAGGATTACTATTTTTTCTAAATACAAAATAAGGTACTTCAAATTTTTCCTTGTGAAATTCTACTCCAATTATTCTGTTCTGTAAACCACTACTATACCAGTATTCATAATTTATTGTGAATATCAAATCATAATTTTCCTTTTCTTTAAAATTTATTTCCGACTTTTCTAATTTTATTTTGCCTAAAAATATCTTTAAATGGTTCCAATCCTCTGGCACAAAAACATTATATGGGAGAAGGGTAACGATTTTTAATTTTATTCCTTGGGTCACATAGGAGATGGAAATGGAGTGTAGAAGTCTTAAAAGCTCATCAAACTCTTCTAAATGGATTTGACCTATTTCAGAAGAGGTGTTATCTAATAAGAATGTAGGTTCTCTTTTTGTTGTCTTTTCAAATTGTTTCGATACTAATTCTCCCTTTTTTGCTGAAGCCTTCCAGGCTATAATTCTAAAGGAATCTCCTGGTACGTATTTTCTTAATGAATAAAATTCATCTCCAAAAGTTGAAGAGGTATTTGAAAGGGTACCTCCTTCTTCACTTTCTAATGCTATGTCTTTATGAATATTATAAAATGTTGGATAAACTAAGGTTTCTTTATAAAATCTAAAATATTTTTTAACATAAAGAAGACCAAGTGTGCCTGTAAACTTTATCCAAACTCCTTTAAATATAATTATTCCCCTTTTATTGAAATGATAAGGGATTAAAAAGGTTTTTTCCTCTTTTCCTAAAAGAGATCCTTCACTTATTGAATTTTCTAATATTATGTAGAATTTTCTTTTTGGAATCGAAGATTTATTTGCTATTTTTACAATCAGATTTTCTTCTTTTTTTTCCTCAATTAAGTTAGGTGTAATAATTTCTAATTTTATTGGGGATAAAGAGAGAAAAAGCTCTATAAGGTTGAAAATATATAGAGAATAAATTAGAGAAGACATGATAATTATAGGAGTTGATGATACATTTATACCTATAAAGGTGATGATAAGATTGCCGATAAGTAGAAGAAAACCTGCAATAGTAAAATTAAATCTTATCTCCAAGGCACTTTTACCTTAGGTATTTTCACTCTTTCTATTATTTCTTTTATAATTTCTTCTCTCTTTTGTCTTACACTTTCTATCTGTTCTTTCAAAACAATTCTATGCACTAAAATAGGAATAGAACAGTCTAATACATCTTCAGGTATAACATAGTCTCTCTCCCTTAAAAGAGCCATTGCTTGGCTAGCTCTCATTAATGAGATAGATCCTCTGGGTCCTGCTCCTAAGGAGATTTTTGGATCTTCTCTTGTAGCTCTTACTATATTTGCGATAAATTCCAATATACTTTTATCTAAATATACTTGTTTTACTTGCTCTTGTATAAAGAATACATCCTCCTTTTCCCAAACAGGGGTTAATTTATCTAAAGGATGTTCTAATTTTTGCTCATTTAGCATACGAACCTCTTCTTCTAATGATAGATATCCCATAGTAAGGGACATAAAAAACCTGTCCAGCTGTGATTCTGGTAAAGGATAAGTACCAAAGTGTTCTCTCGGATTTTGTGTGGCAATAACTAAAAAGGGTTTTGGTAATGGGTAGAATATACCATCTATGGTTACTCCCCCCTCGTCCATTGCTTCTAAAAGACCTGCTTGAGTTCGGGGAGATGTTCTATTGATCTCATCTGCTAACAAAATATTTGTAAATATTGGACCTTTTTTAAATTCAAATTCTAAAGTCTTAGGGTTGAAGACATTTGTACCTAAGATATCAGATGGAAGCATGTCTGGAGTGAATTGAATTCTACGAAAATCCAAATTGATGCTTTCTGCTAATGCTTTTGCAAGTACTGTTTTCCCTACCCCTGGAACATCCTCAAGAAGAATATTTCCCTGACTTAATAGGGATACTATTACGTAATCTATGACATTATCCTTCCCAATGATTACTTTCTTTATATTGCTCTTTAGCTCATTTATTTTATTAAAGATATTCTTCATATACAAAATTATATCATGAAGATTTTTATGTTATAATACTAAAATTATTTTAAAAAAGGAGAAAATTTATGAGACTTCCAAAGTTAAGAATTGATAATCTTACTGCGGATATTCCCATTATTCAAGGTGGCATGGCGGTAGGTATATCCCTTTCAAATCTTGCATCTGCTGTAGCGAATGAAGGAGGCATTGGAGTAATAGGAACTGCAGGAATAGGGATGACTGAACCTGATTTTTCAGAAAATTTTTTATCTGCCAATATAAGGGCTTTGAGAAAAGAGATTAGAAAAGCAAGAGAAAAAACTAAAGGAATTATAGGAGTTAATATAATGGTAGCTTTGACTAATTTTTCAGACATGGTAAGAACTGCTATTGAGGAGAAGATTGATATAATTTTTTCTGGAGCTGGTCTTCCATTAGATTTACCTAAATATTTAACGAAAGAAAGTATTACAAAATTAGTACCTATCGTCTCTTCAGGAAGAGCCTTTAAGATTATTGCAAGATCATGGATAGAAAAATTTCAGTATATACCTCCTGCAGTAGTGGTTGAAGGACCTTTAGCAGGTGGACACTTAGGCTTTAAGAGGGAAGAATTAGAAGATCCAAAATCCGCTTTGGAAGAAAGATTGAAGGAAGTAGTTAACGAAGTGAGGATTTTAGAAGAAAAATACAATCGAAAAATTTCTATAATCGCAGGAGGTGGGATTTATACTAAGGAAGATATTGAAAAATTTATAAATTTGGGAGCAGATGGAGTACAAATGGCTACAAGATTTGTGGCTACAGAAGAATGTGATGCAGATGATAATTTTAAGAAGGCATACATTGATGCTAAAAAAGAAGATATTATAATTATAAAAAGTCCTGTAGGTCTTCCAGGAAGAGCCATAAAAAATGAATTTTTGGAAGCTGTTGAGAGGGGAGAAAAGAAGCCCTTCACATGTCCTTTCCATTGTATAAAAACTTGTGATTATCAGAATTCTCCTTATTGTATTGCAATAGCTCTTCTAAATGCGAAGAAAGGAAATTTGAAAAATGGTTTCGCTTTTGCTGGGGCTAATGCTTATAGGATTGATAAGATTGTAAGGGTAAAAGACTTAATTGGAGATTTGGTAGATTATTAGGTAAAAAAAGGGGTAGGTCTGAAAAACCTGCCCCTTTTGATTTAATGAAAGGTTTAAGGGGTAAAATCCTTTTTGTTTTTTCTTCCTATAAATAAAATCTTCCTACTCCTTTCCCTTAGTTGTAAAATTATAACACTTTTTAAATTATTTTCAAGTGTTTTAATTAAGTTTATGAAAAGTAGTTTTTATCAATAGTTTAACTGATTATTGCTTTAAATTGATAAATAATTTCTAATAGCTAAAAAAGAGTTATTTATGTTAAAATATACTAAGTTTAACTTGTAAGGAGGTTGAATAAGATGCCAGAATTTGTTAACTTATCTTTCCTTTTATCTATGGATAGAAAACTCAAAAAAGAAGAATTGGTAAGAGCTATTAGGTTTTTCATTTCAGCTGAATACGAGGCTATTCAGATTTACACTCAAGTGGCAGAGGCTACTGACGATCTTCTTGCTAAAAAAGTCTTATATGATATAGCAAATGAAGAGAGAGTTCATGCAGGAGAATTTTTAAAATTATTAAAAGAAATAGAAAAGGATGAGGAGAATTACTATAAAGATGGAGAGAAGGAAGTTGAAGAAATGAAGGAGGATTTGTCAAAGAAGTAGAATGGGAGTTGTTATCGCAGTTGCTAATCAAAAAGGTGGGGTAGGAAAAACCACAACAGTTATAAATTTAGGGTTTGCTTTGGCAAATTTGGGGCGTAAAGTTTTACTTATAGATGCAGATCCCCAGGGAAATACAACAAGTGGGGTTACGCAAAATAGAAACATTAAGCCTAATTTATATGATGCCCTAATAAGAGATGTTCAAATTGATAATGTTATTTATTCTTTAAAAGATAATAAAAATCATGTAAGAGAGAATATTTATCTTGTGCCTTCGAACATTGATTTGGCTGGCGCAGAAATAGAACTGGTTTCTATGTTTTTGAGAGAGTTGAGACTTAAGAAGGTATTAGATCCCATAATAGATAAATACGATTATATACTAATAGATTCGCCACCCTCTCTTGGGCTTCTTACAATAAATGCCTTGTCATCCGCCCATTATGTATTAATTCCCCTTCAATGCGAATATTATGCGTTGGAAGGAATAACTCAGTTGTTGAAAACTATTGAGATTATAAGAAAAAACCTTAACAATAATTTAGATATTATCGGAGTATTATTAACAATGTATAATAGAACAACATTGTCTCAAGAAGTTGCAGAGGAGGCAAGAAAGTTTTTTAAAGAGAAAGTTTTTAAAACGGTTATACCGCGAAACGTGAGATTAAGTGAGGCTCCAAGCTTTTCTTTATCTATTTTTGAATATGCTCCTGACTCTCCTGGTGCTCTATCCTACATGGAATTAGCAAAGGAGTTGATAGAACGTGCCTAAGGAAAAGAGATTAGGAAGAGGATTATCCGCCCTTATTCCCTCTGAAGAAGTATCAAAACTTCAGGAATTAAACGTTGAAGATGTGATTCCTAATCCTAATCAACCCAGAGAAAGCAAGGATTTACAAGGGTTACAGGAATTGGCAGAATCAATAAAAGAAAAAGGCATTTTACAGCCTATATTAGTAAGACCTAAAAATGGTAAGTTTGAGATAATTGCTGGAGAGAGAAGATATCAGGCAGTAAAGCTTCTTGGGTTTTCAAAGATTCCCGCAATAGTTTTGGAAATAGATGATCAAGAAGCTTATGAAATATCTCTTATTGAAAATCTTCAAAGAGAAGATTTAAATCCCATTGAAAAAGCCAAAGCCTTTCAAAATTACCTTAATACATATAAGGTTACCCATGAAGAATTAGCAAAGAGAATTGGTATTAGTAGGGCGGAGGTTACTAATTTATTGAGGTTATTAGATTTACCTTTGGAGATACAAGAGGAAATAAGAAGAGGAAATATAACTTATGGGCATGCCAGAGCTATTCTCAGTCTTGATGATCCATACCTTCAAAAATTGATGGCACAGAAAGTAATAAATGAAAAACTTTCTGTAAGGGAAACTGAAGAGCTTGTAAGAAAGAAGAGTAAAAAGATAGAAGAAATTCCTGAGTTGAAAGCCTTGGAGAGAAAATTACGGGAGTATTTAAATACTTCTGTAAAAATTTCTCCTAAATCCTCTGAAAAAGGTAAAGTAATTATAGAGTACAAAAACTTAAACGAATTGGAGAGAATAATAGAAAAGTTGATGCAATGAACAGAAAAATATTGGCAGTTGGAAGCGTTGTTATAGCTTGTATTTTTTGGAGCATATCCTTTTCGGTTTCCAAGATTCTTTTAAGGGAATTAACCCCTTATGAGCTTGCATTCATACGTTTCTTGTTAGCAAGCATTTTTGCCGACTTGTTTTTCTATAAAAGTATAAGAAGAGCTGAATTCAATTGGGATTATCAAAAACCTCTACTTATTGCAGGGCTTTTAGGTGTAACTTTATACTTTATATTTGAGAATTGGGGGTTAAAATTCACCTCAGCGTCAGAAGGGGCGTTGTTAGTTGGATCATTTCCTGCTTTGGGTTTGTTTATTGAAATCCTTACAGAGAAAAAGAAATTTCCATCTAACAGAACTTTGGGAGTTGTATTATCTTTACTTGGAGTAAGTCTTATCGTTGGAAACTCTGGAATTAGTTTTAGACTAAGTAATTTATTTGGTGATATTTTAATTCTTTTATCGGGATTGAGTTGGGTTTTATATAATTGGCAGATAAAAAAAGTGAACCATAAGTATTCTTATGAGGTCTTAACTTTCTTTCAAATGCTTTATGGAACAATTTTGTTTATTCCATTTCTATTCTTTACAGGGATAAGGATACCTTCAACTTTCTCAGGGCTAATTGGAATTTTTTATTTAGCATTTTTTTGTTCCGCTTTAGGGTATCTCCTATATAATTTTGGATTAAAAGTTTTGGCTGTAAGTCAGGTAGTCAATATATTAAACCTGATACCACTATTTGGAGCTATTTGGGGTGTAATATTTCTTAAAGAGTCCTTAGGGATAGTGCAAGTGTTTGGAGGAATTTTAATTATTATTGGGGTGAGTATTACTACATGGAAGTAAAAGCAGTAATATGGGATTGGGATGGTACTTTGGTAGATTCTTTTTCTGCATGTTTTAAAACCACAAAAAAGATTTTTTCTTTGTTTGAGAAAAATATTACCGAGGAAGAATATGTGAAAAATTTTTATCCTAATTGGTACAAAATGTATGAGAATTTTGGTATTGAGAAAGAACTTTGGGAGGTTATAGATAGTTTATGGTATAAACATTTTGATTATTCAGAGGTGAAATGGAGAGAAGGAGCGGAGGAAAATTTACGATTAATTAAAGATTTGGGTATTAAACAGGGTGTAGTCACCGCAAGTACAAGGAGGGATATAAACGAGGAGTCTAAATACTTGAGGCCAGAAAGGTATATTGATAAGTTTATATGTTTTGAAGATGCAGAAAAGAAAAAACCTGATCCTGAGCCTCTCTTTAAGATTTTAGAGATTTTTAAAGTGAAACCTGAAGAGTGCATATACATTGGTGATACAGCAGGAGACATAATTATGGGAAAAAAGGCAGGTATAAAATATGTTTTAGCTATTATCTCTCCTTTTAGTAAAATAGATGACTTAGAAAGGGAAAACCCTCACTATATTTTTAAAGACTTAAAGGAGCTTCTTAATTTTTGGAGAAATATTTTGAGCAAGATTTAAAAATAATCCCAACAAAAAGTATTATAGCAAGGAAAGAGCTTTTCTAAAGTATGAATAGTATCGGGGATTTTCGTCTCTATTAATCCAAGTTTGTATGCATCTATGGGATCTAAAACTCCTGCTACTATTTGCGATAAGGTCTGTATTTTAATAGATAAATCATAGCCTTTATCTTCAAATAAATTTACTTTTTTATTTTTAATTTCTAATCTCCATATATTGTTGTTCCATTTTGCATATTCATCAATGACCTGGATTCTTAGGGTTGTATTTATATCTTCACTAAATTCTAAATTTTTTATTGCCTT
This sequence comes from Dictyoglomus sp. NZ13-RE01, assembly GCA_002878375.1. Classification (NCBI taxonomy): domain Bacteria; kingdom Pseudomonadati; phylum Dictyoglomota; class Dictyoglomia; order Dictyoglomales; family Dictyoglomaceae; genus Dictyoglomus; species Dictyoglomus sp. NZ13-RE01. Next base: position 54,390 of record NIRF01000004.1, on the reverse strand, counting down.
TTCAAAATCTAAGATACGAATCATAAAAGTGGGTTCAATATTTGTATTTACTCTGGGATTGCTTAATATAAAGGGTAAATTATCCGTTAGAGGCATTGTAAAATGGACTTCTTCAATATTCATAGATTGTCTTGAGAAGAGGGCTAAAAATCCTTTATAGGCGGATATATTATTGAATATCATTTCTTTAACTATAATTTTGTTTACATTAATAGTATCTACTGAATATAAAAGATATCCCTCAATCTCGTCTTTTTCATAAATATATAGATATGTTAGATTTCGAGTTCTATATATTAAGCTTTCCCACCTATTCTCATCCCTTTTTATCGGTCCTGTAAAGGTTTTAGCTCTTTCATAGTAAATTTTTTTAATAAGTTGATATTCTTCTAAAGGTATTTTTCGTACATATTCCATCTCTTTAAATTTAGGAATATTATAAGTTTTAAGAATATATCTTTTTTGAAAGCCTCCAAGCTCCCATCCGAAATTTCTATAAAATTCATATGAAAAAGGATACAACATAGAATAAATAAAGCCCTTTTCTCTTGCTATTCTTATAGCTTCAGATAATAAATAGTGAATATAGTTTTTTCCTCTGTATTCTGGGTATGTTGCTACTCCTCCTATCCCTGCAAGAGGCAAAACCTTTCCTCTTATATAAAATTCAAAGGGTATTATATTAAGAGCAGAAGTTAGTTTATTATTTTCAAAAACACCTATACAATTTTTAATATTTTCTTCATTTACCCAACCTGCTATTTGTTCTCTTGGGAAAATGAAAGATTGGCTCCAAAGTTCAATAAGCTCATCTATCTCATTCCTTGTTAGGTTTTTAATCTCCATTATTTTTCACCTCTCAAAGAATTATAAATTAAGGTAACTAATGTATCCCCTTTAAAAGGATAATCTCCTGTTATTTCCCAAAACATAATTCCGCCTAAATTTAATGCTTTTAGATAATTACATTTTTCTAAGATAGATTTTTCGTCATCATAGCTGAACATTATCATTTTTTTGGGATTCCAAAGCCATGGAACCTTTGCATGCTCATCCCAAAATTTCTTAAACTCTGGGTCCTTCTCTAAGACCCCTTTTATAAAGAAGAATTGATTGTATCCAGAAGGTTTGTCTTCATCAAAGATTCCTTCAGGAATATCTTTTACTTCTGCAAATAGTCCATTATAGCCTTCATTTTTTGTAATCCATCCTCTTCCATAAAAAGGAATTCCTAAATTTACTTTTTTGGATGGTACCCCATAGCGAAGATATTCTTTAACGGCAAAGTCACAGTTTAATTTTTCTCTGCTAATAGGATCAGGGTCCATGGGATTGCCATATAAAGGAGAGTGATGGTTTGTATACTTGTCCCAAGAACCATGAAAATCATAGGTCATGAGATTTATAAAGTCTACAAAGGGGTGGTATTTATCAGGTTCTGTATTTTGTATTTGTAAATATCCAGCAGGTACTGCACAGGATAGTAGGTAATTCTTTTTTCCATAATTTTCAAAAACTTCTCTTATGGTTTTTAATAATAGAGTGAAATTTTCTTTATCCTCAGGTCTATATTTATTTGTAGGCAATCCCCCACTTACTGGAAATTCCCAATCTATATCAATTCCATCTAAATTATACTCTTGTATAATTTCTAAACAGCTTTTAGCAAAGGTTTTTCGAGACTCTTCAGTTAATGCCACATCGGAAAACTCACCTGATAGGGTCCATCCTCCAATAGATATATGTACTTTTACATCAAAATCCTTTTTAAATTTATTTATAACCTTAATGTTTTCTTTAAATAAATCCTCTTCAGTTGGAAATGCACGACCATTTTTTATCTGAAAAAAGGCATAATTTAGATGGGTAATTTTATCCCAAGGTATGCTTTCTATAGAATAGCTTAAAAACTCCTCTTTAACAGACCATTCAGGGAAATATGCCACAATTCTAAATTTTTCCATAAAGTTAATCCTCCTAATTTTTTAGGTTAAGGCTTGGAGAAGAAAAGCAAAGGACTCAAAATCTTTTAGCCTGGGAAGTAAAATTCCTATGTTCATCAGTTCGTCACCGTTATAGACCTTATCTGTTCCATCGATTTTGTACTTTTTATCGGGATCTAAACCTTCAAGCTTAAGCCATTTGAAAGGGGGATTTGGTTCTGCTAAGATTTGAACATATAAACCGAAAGCCTCATTTTTATCCTCTGTTACAAATATCCAGGCACAAGCATTCTCTTCAAAGGGATTTATCAATCTATAAAAGTCTCCATGATGTATAATATGCTCTATTTTTTTATAAAATTCTATCTGCTTTTTAATAATTTCTTTTTCCTCTTGAGATAATTTTGTTAGGTCTAATTCGTATCCAAAACTACCAGACATAGCAACATATCCACGGGTATCTAATGGAGTTATTCTACCTACCTGATGGTTTGGTACAGCAGATACATGACAACTCATTGTAATAGGAGGATATACTATGCTTGTACCATATTGTATTTTCAATCTTTCAATGGCATCTGTATCATCACTGGTCCAAATTTGAGGCATGAAATATAAAATTCCTGGATCAAATCTACCACCACCTCCAGAGCATCCTTCAAATAAAACATGGGGAAATTCTTTTGTAAGAGTATCCATCATTTCATATAAAGATAGTATATAACGATGAAAAACCTCCTTTTGCCTTTCTGGAGGTAGAGCCAAAGATCCAACTTCTGTAAGGGGTCTATTCATATCCCATTTTACATACTCTATAGGAGCACTTTTAAGAATTTCTCGCATCATTCGTAAAATTTCTTCTCTCACATCTTTTCTTGTGATATCAAGAACATACTGGTTTCTGCATTGGGTTAAGGTTCTATTTTTAACTTGGATACACCAATCGGGATGCTTTTTATATAACTCGCTATTAGGAGAAACCATCTCTGGTTCAAACCAGATTCCAAATTTCAGATTCATGTCATTTAACTTTTTCCCTAAGCCATCAAGACCGCTTGGTATTTTCTTTTTATTAACGTACCAATCTCCTAAAGAAGAAGTATCATCATTTCTTTCTCCAAACCATCCATCATCTAAAACAAATAATTCAATTCCTAAATCTTTGGCTTCCTTTGCTAATTCTAATAATCTTTCTTCACTAATGTTAAAGTAAACTGCTTCCCAGGTATTTAAAATTATTGGTCTTCTTCTATCTCTATAGTAACCTCTACAAAGATGTTTTCTATATAGCTTATGAAAAGTGCGAGACATCCCTCCTAAACCATTTTCAGAATATACCATAACTGCTTCAGGAGTTTGAAAACTTTCTCCTGGCTCCAAAATCCATGTAAATTCAAAAGGATTAATTCCCATTGATATTCTTGTTGTGTTAAATTGATCAACTTCAACAAATATAGCAAAATTTCCACTATACACTAAATTAAATCCATAAACTTCTCCATTTTTTTCATTAGCATCTTTTGAAAGTAAAGCAACAAATGGATTATGTTGGTGAGAACTTTCACCACGGGAACTCTCTATTACTTGTAGACCATGAATTAAGGGTTTTCTTTCTATGAATCTTTCTCGTGCCCATGATCCCCAGAGATGGAGTATATCAAATTTGTCTGTGTTAAAATCTAAGCTCATACTTAATGCTCTAAGAATTTTGAGCTTTTGTTTTCCATGATTAATAAATTTTGCACTTCTTGTAATAACATTATAATTTTCAAAGGCTGTATAGTATAAAATAACTGATAGATCAATAAGTTCATCATATAGCTCAATTTCTAAGGTTTGGGCTAAGTTATTATCCTCCACATAAGTAGAAGGAAGACCTTCTAAATTGGGCTTTCCTGGATAGATTTTGAAAGATTTAAAAAATAAGTGCGTGATTCTGGAACCATCTTCTTGCTCTATCTGGTATGCTGGATGTCTGTAATCGGAAGTACCATAGGATGGATATTCTTGCATTAAGGAGTCAAGAGTATATGTCTTATCATTGGGATCAGGTGTTCCTCCAAAAGGAGAGACTGCTAAAGCGTCAGTAAAGTCAGAATCTTTTAATCTTCTCCCCCAGTATAGATGTGCTAAGTATTTGTTCTTGAATATCTTAATAATATAACTGGTGTTACAAGCTTTAATATGAAAGATTTGATTTCTTTCATCAAATAATATCATGTTATTCCCCCTTTACAAAAATAAAATGCTAAGTTATTTTATCATAAAATATAATGATTTATCAGGTGAATTATGGGGAAAATAGCGATAAGTTGGTTTAAAGGGAATATTAACTATATTAATAAATTAAAATCTTTGGATATTCCATACTTGATTTTATCTCCTGGAGATTTCATTCCTTGGTATGAAATTTTTGGCATTTTATTCATTGGAGGAGAGGATGTACATCCAAAATTTTACGGAGAGGAAATAAGAGAAGAAAATTTGAGTTTAAATTTGGAAAGAGATGAATTTGAATTAGATCTTTTAGATAAAGCTATTTATAAAGGATTGCCAGTTTTGGGAATTTGTAGAGGACACCAATTGATCAATGTTTATTTTAAAGGGAAACTTTATCAGGATCTTATAAAACTGAAAAAGGAAAATGTTATTACCCAAATTCATTGGAGTGTGGATGGAAAAGATTCTTATCACAAAATTGATATAAAGGAAAAAAGTAATTTATTCGATCTAATAAGAGAAAAAAGTATTTTAGTAAATAGTTCCCATCATCAAGGAATAAAAGTTTTAGGGGAAGGCTTAAAGATATCCGCAATGTATTTCGATAGTGGTCTGAATATTATAGAGGCTATCGAAAAGGAAAATTATCCCCTTCTCGGGGTGCAGTGGCATCCTGAGAGACTAAGCGATGAAAGCTCTAATAAAATTTTTGAATTTCTTAAGAACTTTATTTAACAGCTAAACTCACATCTTCTAATAATAAAGAGGGGAAGAATCCCATATTTGACAAATAGGTTTTATTTTCTATTGCTAAAACTTTTTTTAAAACATCATAAATATTTCCAGCTATCATTGCATCTTTAATATGTCCTATAACTTCTCCATTCTCAACATATAATCCTGGAGAAAGTCCAATTGAAAAATCGCCATTTGGTATATCTCCACTATGTGCTCCTAAAGCATTTGCAATAATTACTCCCTTATCCATGGAGCTTATCATTTGAGATAGGGTTTTATCTCCAGTTCTTATATAAAGATGTTTTAGTGAAGGGGATGGCATAACTCTTATGATTTCTCCTCCCCAATCGGAAGTTTTGTAACCATGTCCTGTAGATTCTCTTTTTAGCTTACTTCCATAATATAAGTCAAAGTAGAAATTTTTTAATACACCATTTTCAACTAAAGTGAGATATTTACATGGTACTCCTTCGTCATCAAAACTTCTTGCGTTTGGATTAATATCATTTAGAGGATCGTCATAGATGGTTAGAGCTGAATCAAAAATCTTTTCTCCTATTTTGTTCTTTAAGGGTGATGTGTTTTTATATATATTTTCTCCATTTGTGGCATATATAAATCTCCACATAAGAACATAAACAGTGTTAGGTAAGAATAAGGTCTTGTATTTTCCACTTTTGACTTTTACTTCCTTCTTAGAGGCATTATATAAGTTAGTAATATAGTCAAAGTCTTCCTTTGAAAATTCTCTGAAGGATTTACTTGCAATAAGTCTTGAAATACCTGCATAGGAACCTGGAAATATAGCATAGGCAAAAAGATAGTAGTTAGATAATTTAGTAGTAAGATCTGTACCTTTTGAATTTATAATTCTGATATTAATTATGTTTTTTTCTGCCCCTACATTTATCTGGGTTTTTGTAGAAGATATTAGAATATCTGATACTCTTTTGCATTCTTCTACCAATTTTGATGTAGATAATTCTTCAATGGATGGATCATAGGAGCTTACAGACTTTATATTTTTTGTTAAAGGTAGATTGAAATCCACCTTAATTTCGCCTTTTAAAGAATTTAAAGCATTATTTACTATTTCTTCAGGATTTATTATATTTTTTGTAAAAGCAAATCCTACTTTTCCATCCTTTATTATTCTCAAACTTATTCCTGATTGGATTTTGCTCTCAATATCTTTTAACTTTCCATTCTCAAAAGAGATTTCATCAGATATGTAATCTAATTGGTATACTTCTGCTTCTTCACAATATTTTTGGGCAATTTCTAAAACTTTATCCACGCTCATTATACACCTCCAATGACTACATTTTTGACAAGTATATGGGGACCACCATGGGATGATCTGATATTGAGTTGTCCTTTTCCACAGCCTCCTACTTCCGTTAACTCAAAATCCTTTGATATGGAAGTTATGTCAAGAAGAGTCTTGTATAAATTCCCAGATATATTTATATTTCTTATCATGTCTCTTATTTTTCCATCTTTTACTACATAACCATATTGGGCTCCAAATGTAAAGTTTTCACCACTTGTTTGTCCTCCCTTTGCATCTAATATATATAAACCATCTTGGAGTTCATCCAAAAGCTCTTCAAAGGATTTTTCTCCTGGTTTTATAAATATATTCCCCATTCTTATAATAGGTGCATATCTATAATCTTCTGCTACACAGTGCCCTGTCACAGGTTCTCCAAACTCTACTGCAGTTCTGCGGGAGTGGAGCCTTCCTACTAATATCCCATTTTTTAGTAGATATGTAGTTCTGGCTTTAACTCCTTCATCATCATATTTATAAAAACCTAATTGGTTAGGCATTGTAGGATCATCTATTATTGTTAATATGTCACTTCCAAGTTTAGCTCCTAATTTCATTTTTTCTCTCATGGAAGGATTATCCTCGATTAAGTCTGCCTCTGAAAAATGACCAAAGGCTTCATGGGCGAATACTCCTGCCATGTTGGGATTTAAAATCACATTGTAAACTCCTGCTTCAACAGGTCTTGCTTTCAACAGATCTAATGCGATCTTTGTTCTTTTTTCGAAGACATCTTCTCTATTTCTCAATCTATGGAATCCATCGCTTCCCCCAATTCCTATTCTTACATTTTGAACTAAATTTCCATCAAAACTAATAATTTCTCCTCTTATAAAGGTGGTTATTAGATCCTCTCTAATTTCAGTCCCTTCAGAACTTACAAAGTATTTTTCTCTAATGACTTCTGTATATTGCAAGGTGGTAGTTGTGTTGGAAAATTGAAGGGGAATTTTGTTGTACATTCTTACTAATTCGATTTTCTCATCTAAACTAACTTTTCTTGGATCTTCTGCTAAATTTGGTATGAATGTATCCTTAATTATTTCAACCTTTGCTAACTCTACAGGCTTTTTTGTATTATTCCCCATTAAAATTGCATTTTCTATGGCGGTCTTTATAGCTTTTTCTGAAAACTCTGGTTTTGTAAAGGATATTGAACTAAATCCTCCATTTTTTAACACCCTAAGAACATAACCATCTCCTGTATTCTCTCCTACCTGATATAGTTCCTTTCCTTTGAAAATTATTTTTGTCTCTCTTAAGATTTCATATCTTAGATCTGCATAGTCCGCAGGTATTTTAGAAATAATCTCTTTTAATTTTTCAATCATTTTTCCCTCCTGTATCTACAATTTAAAGCACTATTATTTTATCACGATATTGTCTGTAAAGGTAAAAAATAATAAAATTAGAAAGAATTTATAAGTAAGGAGTGGAAAAATGGAAGAAATTAAGAAAAAATTTTTAAACCCAGATAAAGATTTTAGATCTTCCCCTTTTTGGTCTTGGAATGACAAATTATCTATTCAAGAACTTATTCGGCAAGTGGAAGATATGAAGGATAAGGGAATGGGTGGATTTTTTATGCATTCTCGAGAGGGATTAGAAACGGAGTATTTGGGAAAGGATTGGATGGAAGCAGTAAAAGAGGTTGTAAAGAAAGCGAAGGATATCGGAATGAATGCATGGCTTTATGATGAGGATAGATGGCCTTCAGGATTTGCAGGTGGTTTAGTAATTAAGAAGATTGGTGATAAAGGAAGAGAAAAAAAGTTGGTTTTTGAACTGACTGAGGATATATCCAAATTAAGAGGAGATGAGCTTGCAATATATAGAATTGAATTAGAAGGGAAAAATATAAAAGAAATTCTTAAACTTGGGAAAGAAGGTATTAAAGAGGGAAAAGGAACATTTCTAATTCTGAAAAGAGAATTTGCAAAACCCTCTCCCTGGTTTAACAATGATACTTATGTGGATAACTTAAATCCTGAGTGTGTGAAAGCTTTCATTGATACAACTTATGAAAAATATTATCAAGAAGTTGGAGAGGAGTTTGGAAGGACAGTTCCAGGAATATTTACCGATGAACCTAATATTTACTCCAATGTTTGGTTGAGAGAAAATAAAATTTCGCTCCCTTGGACAGATATATTTCCTGAATATTTTAAGGAAAAGAGAGGATATGACTTTTTTGAGATTGCTCCTTATATTATTTTTCGGGGAGATAAAACGGTAAAGGCAAGGTATGACTATTGGAGAACTATTACAGAACTTTTTGTAGAAGCCTATTCTAAACAATTATATGATTGGTGTGAAAAACATAATTTAAAGTTTACTGGGCATTACTTATATGAAAATGAATTTGGGAGAAGTATATTAGTTAGTGGAGCCATAATGCCCCATTACGAGTATCAACATATACCAGGAATTGACATTCTAACTGAAGCAACAAACGAGATTCTTACTGTAAAACAAGCAAGTAGTGTTGCTCATCAGCTGAAAAAAGAAAGATTGATTTCTGAGTTATACGGATGTACTGGATGGGAGTTTACTTTTGAAGGACAAAAATGGGTAGGGGATTGGCAATACGCCTTAGGAGTTAACTTAAGGTGTCAACATTTAGTTTTATATACTTTGAGGGGTTGTAGAAAGAGAGATTATCCTCCATCCTTTAATTACCATAACATATGGTGGAAATATAATAAGATTGTAGAGGATTATTTTGCAAGACTATCTTACCTTTTAACCTTGGGAAAACCAGTGAGGGAAGTTTTAGTAATTCATCCCATAGAAAGTGCTTGGTGTGAATTTGATGGGATGGATTTTTCAGTAGCGGATGAGAGGGGAAGGGATTTTCAAAATCTTTGCAAAACTCTCTTGGGACTACATTGGGATTTTGATTTGGGTGATGAATCTTTGATTGAGAAATATGGACATGTAGATAAAGCAAAGAAAGAATTTATAATAGGGAATGCAAGTTATAAAGTAGTTATTCTTCCTCCTATGATAACCATTAGAAAGAAAACCTTAGAATTAATTGAGGAATTTTTAGATGCTGGAGGTAAAGTTATTGCATTAGAGCCTATACCTGAATATATTGAGGGAGAGTCTAACGACAAATTAAAAGATCTCTTCGAAAGAGATGATATTTTTATATTAGAGGGGAAAAGGGCACTTGGTAAACTATTGGAAGAATTACTTCCACGTAGAATTTTTATTAGGAATATTCCTACCCAGGAAGCGGAAGATTTTCTCTACATGGAAAGAGAGTACGATGGGAAAAGGATATTCTTTATAGTTAATAATGATAGGAATAAGGAATATGAGGTAGATATCTCTTTTGGAACAAGAGGAAGAGTTGAGGAATGGGATCCCTTAAGGGGTGAAATTAATCAAGTTTCTTCCATAGAAATAAATGGTTATCAACATATTAGGACAAAATTTGGTCCTGCAGAATCTAAGATTTTTATAATTTACCCTAATGAATCTTCAATTTTAAAAATTGAGAAAAAATTTAATGCTAAAAGAACTATATACCTTGGTCCAGTTTTTGAGTTTAGGAGAGATAACCCTAATGTTTTAGTTTTAGATACATGCCAATATCGTTTTCAAGGGGAGGACTGGTCGAAGGTCATGTCTATTTGGAAGGCTCAGAAGGAGATAAGGGAAAGATTAGGTATGCCTAATATACATATAAATGGAATCAATCCTTCTCGCTGGTTATGGGTAGATAAACCTCATCCTAATGATAATACATTTGTGGAATTGAGGCTAACTTTTATAGTAAAAGATTTACCTAAAAATACCTATTTTGTGATTGAGGGGGCAAATAATTATAATATTTTCATTAATGGTCAAAAGATCGAAAAAGTTGATGGTTGGTTTTTAGATAGATCTTTTGATAAACTTGAGGTAAATAATATAAAAGTTGGAGAGAATGAGATAATTTTACAGTGTTACTATAAAAATTCTATGGAAATAGAGGATTGTTTTATAATAGGAGATTTTGGTGTTGATCCTATTACAAAGGAGATTATTAGTGAACCAAAATTTCTTAGGTTAGGTGATTGGTGCTTACAGGGATATCCCTTTTATACTGGAAGTATTTATTATAAAGAAAAGATAACATTAGAGTTGGATAATAAAGATAGGGTAATACTTACTTTGGGGGATTTTTCCGGTATTGTTGTAGGAATATGGGTAAATAGTAATCTAATAGGTGTTATTCCTTGGAGATGTGCAAACAAATTGGATATTACAAAATATTTGAATAATGGAGATAATGATATTGAAATTGAAGTAGTAAGTTCTCCAAGGAATATGTTGGGACCTCTTCATAAAAAACAAGGAAGAACACCGTGGACAGATTCCCGCTCATTCAGAACAGAAGGAGATGAATATACCGATGAGTATGTATTGCACCCCTTTGGGCTTTTTAGCCCTATAAAAATAGAAATAGGAGGATAATTATGGAGATAGTAGATGTTAAACTGACTCCGAAAAAATACAGATTAAAAGAAGTATTTAAAATTGCTACGGGTGAAAGATCGGAAATACTGAATTTGGAAATAGAAATATTTTTAAAAGATGGAACGATAGGAGTAGGAGAGGCTTCTTCCTCTTTAATTTCTAAGATAATTTCTGAAAATTCTTATGTTGTTTTGGAAAAGAGTATAAAAGATCTACTTATAGGGGAAAATATATTAAAACTTAGATATCTTTGGAAAAAACTTAAAAGTTTACAATTTCTTCCCGCAATAATGGCAGGTACGGAGTATGCACTGGTTTCTGCTTATTGTAATTGGAAAGGTATTTCCCCTTATTTATTTTTTGGTGGGGAGCGGGAGGAGATTGAAACAGATATAACTATTGGAATTAGTGATTTTGAGAATACTATTAGAAAAGCAAAGGAATATTATGATGCTGGATTTAGAATACTAAAAATTAAGGTAGGATTGGATTTGGAGGAAGATTTAAGAAAAGTTATCGAAATAAAGAGAATATTGCCAGATGTGGATTTTATTATAGATGCAAATCAAGGTTATACACCCAAAATTGCTAATTACTTCATAAATACCCTTTATAGAGAGGGGATAGAAGTATTAGTCTTTGAACAACCTGTCCATAAAGATGATCATGATGGTATAAAGTATGTTAGGTACAATTCTCCATTTCCTGTCGCTGTTGATGAAAGTGTTTATACAGTTTACGATGCATTAAGATTAATAAAGGAGGATGCTATTGATTTTATCAATATTAAATTGATGAAATCTGGTATTTATGATGCGTTAGGAATAATAGAGATTGCAAGGGCAAGTAATAAGGGATTAATGATTGGATGCATGGGGGAGTCAAGCCTTGGCATTTCTCAAAGTGTGCATTTTTCTTTAGGGACTTCTGCTTTTACTTATCACGATTTAGATTCTCACCTTTCCATAGCGGACGAAGAATTTAGAGGAGATTTTATACAGGAAGGACCAATAATAAGGGTAAGAAAGGGGTAAAGGAAATGTTGATCGACTACCATATGCACTTAGAGAGAGGACCTTTTTCTGAAGATTGGTTTTTGCTTTTTTGGCAAAAGGCTAAAGAAAAAGGAATTGAAGAGATAGGTATTTCTGAGCATGGGCATAGATTTATTGAGTTAAGACCAGTTTATAAAGATTTGCCCTACACAGATAAATGGTGTGATTCATCTTTAGAAGAGTATTTTTTGTTTATAAACTCTATGAAAAAGAAATATCCCGTAAAATTAGGTATTGAAATGGATTATCTACCAGATAAGGAGAAAGAGATTAAGGAAATTCTCGAAAATTATGAATTTGATTATGTTATTGGTTCTGTACATTGGTTAAACCATGGATTTGGATTTGATATTGATCCAAATGATGAACGATGGAAAAAAGAATCAAAGCAAATTTTTTTAGATTATTTTGAAAGGTTAGAATTAGCAATTAAAAGTGGACTTTTTGATATTATTGGACATATAGATTTGGTCAAGCTCTGGGGATATTCGCCACCTGAAAATCTTACAGATATATATCTTAGAATTGCCTCAATGTTAAAGGAGAGAGCTCTATCTATAGAAATAAATACATCAGGACTTAGAAGACCGGTAAAAGAGATATATCCTTCGCCGAAATTTTTAGAAATTTTAGCTCCATATGATATACCATTGACATTTGGTTCAGATGCTCATAGCCCAGAGGATGTGGGTAAAAATATAGAGGAATACTATAATTTTGTTAAGAATTTAGGATTCAAAAAGTTGACAATTTTTGAGAAGAGAGTTCCAAAGTATATTGATATAAAATAATCTTAAGAAAGAGAGGAGGGATAAATTTGAAAAGTATTGGTAAGGAGATATTGAATTATGCGAGTTCATTGGGTGCTGATTATGTGGATGTAAGAATTGTGAAAAGAAAGAGAGAAGAATTATCTGTAAAAAATGGTGTCTTGGAGACAGCAAATATGACTGAAAGTTACGGTTTTGGGGTTAGAGTTCTGTATAAAGGTGCTTGGGGTTTTATGTCCTCTTTTAATGTAGATGATTATAAATCTATAGTGGAGAAAGCTTTCTTGATAGCAAAGGCAAGTTCTGAGGTAAATAAAAAGAAAGTGACTTTATCTCCTTTAAATCCTGAGAAGGCGGTATGGAAAAGTAATTTTAAAATAAATCCCTTCGCAGTTCCTTTTGAAAAAAAGTTAAACCTTCTTTTTGAAAGTAATAATATTATGCGAAAAGTTGCAGGGGTATCTATTGCTGTTTCCGAGATGGAATTTTTTCAAGAGGACAAAGTATTTTTAAGTAGTGAAGGGGCAGAAATAGAACAAAGTATTTTAGAAAGTGGAGCAGGTATTTTTGCTTTTGCTATTGAGGGAAATGATGTTCAAAGAAGATCTTATCCAAATTCTTTTGGTGGGGATTTTAGAAAAGGCGGATGGGAATTTATTGAGGAACTTGATCTTATTGGAAATGCAGAAAGGATAGCAAAAGAAGCTGTTCTTCTCCTTAGGGCGGAACCACTTCCTGAAATGGTCACTACTCTAATTCTTGATGGCAGTCAATTAGCCCTTCAAGTACATGAGTCATGTGGGCATCCCACAGAATTAGATAGGGTTTTGGGAGATGAAGCAAGCTTTGCAGGTACGAGCTTTCTTACATTGGATAAGTTAGGCAAATTTCAATATGGATCTGAAATCGTTAATATAGTAGCAGATGCCACTCATCCTTATGGTCTTGGTTCTTTTGGTTTTGATGATGAAGGTGTTCCTGCTCAAAAAAGTTATTTGGTTAAAAATGGCAGATTCGTAGGTTACTTAACTTCAAGAGAAACTGCTTCTATTATAGGTGAAGTCTCAAATGGGACTATGAGGGCGGATGGTTGGAATAGGATTCCTATTATTAGAATGACTAATATCAATCTATTACCAGGAGATAAGACATTTGAAGAAATTATAGAGTCTACAGATGAAGGTATTTATATGGAAACAAATAAGAATTGGTCTATTGACGATAAAAGATTAAACTTCCATTTTGGCTGTGAGATTGCCTACGAAATAAAGAATGGAAAATTGGGGAAAATTTATAAGAATCCATACTATACAGGAATTACTTATGAGTTTTGGAGAAGCTGTGATGCTATTGCCAATGAAAAATATTGGAGAGTATGGGGAGTTCCAAATTGTGGAAAAGGAGAACCTATGCAGGTAGCAAGGGTAGGACATGGAACATCTCCTGCAAGATTTAGAAATGTTAAGGTAGGTGGTGGTAAATAATGTGGGGAAAGGAAAGAATTTTTGAGACTTTAGAGGGTTTAATGAAAAAATTGCCCTTTGAAAGAAATGAATTGGTTTTGGTTATAAATACTGAGGAATTGACAAGGTTTGCAAATAATAGGATTCATCAGAACGTAGGGGAAGTAAACTTAAACTTGTTTATAAGAGTAGGAGAGAATAAAAGAAAAGCCGTAATTGAGATTAATAGAATTGATGAAGACTCTTTTAAAAATGCGATTGAAAGTTTAAAAATTATCCTAAAAAATCAACCAGAAAATGAAGAGTTAATTCTACCAAAACCTCAGGATTATAAAGAAGTTAATAATGTCACTTTTGAACCTTCTCCAGAAAAGAGAGCTCAAATTGTAAATAAGATTATAAAGATTGGTGAAGAGAAAGAATTAAATACTTTTGGAGCAGTTTCAGAAAATATTATGGAGCTCGGTGTAATGAACTCAAATGGGCTTTTTGGATATGCTCCCATTGGCTATGCTCATGGAAAAGTAATGTATATGAGTGATACTTCTTCAGGATATCAAGAGTGTTCAGGAAATAACATGGAAAGTATTGATTTTGAATATTTATCTTATAGAGCATTAGAAAAGTGTTTGCTATCTCAAAATCCCCAAGATTTAGAACCAGGTAAATATACTGTAATTCTTGAACCTTTGGCTGTTTCTGAGATGATGGAGCAAGTTTCTTATTTTGGCTTTTCTGCAAAAGCCGTAAGAGAAAAAAGATCTTTTTTGGCTCTCTATCAAGGACAGCAAATATTTTCCACTAAGGTCAATATATACGATGATGGTTTGGATCCTAAGGGGATAATTATACCTATAGATTTTGAAGGTGTACCTAAAAAGAGAGTGGAATTAGTAAGGGATGGTATACCTTTGGGTCCAGTTTATGACACTTATGAGGGGGAAAAAGTAGGTAAAGAATCTACAGGACATGCTTTACCTCCTACAAATAATTTTGGACCTCTCCCTTCAAATTTATTTTTTGTGCCAGGGGAAGTGTCATTGGAAGAAATGATTTCAAAATTAGAAAAAGGTATTTTAGTAACACGTTTTCATTATGTAAATGCCTTTTTAGATCCTATTAATGTTCTTGCAACTGGCATGACAAGGGACGGAACTTTTCTCATTGAAAATGGTAAAATTAAAAAGCCTATTAAGAACATGAGGTTTACTCAAAGTTTTATATCTGCTCTTGGAAATGTGGAGGAAATATCAAAGGAAACTGTAATAATGCCATTTTTTGCTGGTTTTTCAAGGGTTCCTGGTTTAAGGATAAAGGATTTTAATTTTACAGGCACTACTGAATTTTAGAAATGAAAAAGTTAAGTAAAAGGCAAAGGGAAGTGTTAAATTATATAAAAAAGACATGGGAAGAAACAGGAGAGTTCCCTACAGTAAGGGAAATAACTAAAGCTTTAGGGCTTAGATCTTCAGGCTCTGGGTATTTTCACTTGATGGCTTTAGTTAGAAAGGGTCTACTGGAGAAGGATGCGCATGGCAGGTTCAAGTGGAAATACATCTCAGAAGAGGGCTTTAGATATATTCCTTTAGTTGGAAGTATTAAAGCAGGCTATCCTGTTGAGAGTATAGAATTGATTGAAGACTATATTCCTGTTCCAGAGATTTTACTAAAAGGTAATGGTAGTTTTTTCCTATTGAGGGTAAAAGGGGATAGCATGATTGGAGCCCATATAATAGAGGGAGATTTAGTTATTGTAAGGAAGCAGAAGATAGCAGAAATTGGAGATATAGTTGTGGCAATGGTTGGAGATGAAGTAACTATAAAATTTCTAAAGGGAGAAAATGGCAGGCTCTTATTGGAGCCTGCCAATCCAAATTATCGCAGAATAGAAGAAGCCTTTGAAATTATAGGGAAGGTTGTGGGGTTAATAAGAAAATTTTAGGATCTATTCTTTCTAAAAACCATTCATCTAATAGAGAATCGTAAGCAATTTCAAAGGTATTCTGAGATATATCCTTTACTCTAAAATAATATTTATATCCACTTTTATCTAAAACTTTATAATCTATCTTCCAGCTCTTTTCTATAAATGCTATTTTGTAGATTTTTCCGTTCCAAATAAAGTAGGAGGGTACTCCTGTGGCTTCTATATTAACTTTTATATGATAATGACATATATTTCCCATAATGGACCTCCTTACCAAGGATTTATACTGAAATATTAAACAAAATATTGAACAATGTCAATATTAAAATTTGGTTTACCTACCACATCCACTACAGCCTTTTACAGAACAGGAGCTACACCCTCCCTTATCTAATCCAGGCGAAGAAAATTTTGATATTAATTTTTTTACATTTGATCCACCACAGTTAGGACAATTCATATTCTCAAAATTGAAAACGAGTTTTTCAAATTTTTCACCACAATCCATACATAAGTACTCAAAAATGGGCATAATTATCACCTCTGAAATATTCTAAATATTCTTCTAAAATTATCCCAGACAGAGGTTCTTTCTTCGTAAATTCCTTCAGGAATATCTAAGTTATATTTATTTAATATGCCAGTAATTTCCGCTCTCAAGTTTTCTCTTTCTCTTGGATTTAGATCTTCTACAAAGTTCTTATAAATTATCTCTATAGCTGAAAGAGGAGAAACTCTAAATGCTAATGCAACACCGTTTTCAAAATGAATAAGCTCAGGAAAATATGGGGATGAATTTATATTTTCAATCTTTTCTCTAACAACACTTTCTCCCCACTTTTCCTTAAAAATCCTAATTATTTCATTAAAGGCATAGAGATATGTATCCTCTTTCCTTTCCTGTTCTAATAAATGATCTAATCCTACTTCTAATTCGTTTAATCTTTTTGAAAACTCAAGAATTAAGTCTCCTTTTATGATATCTCCATGTTGTGGGAGAATTAGCTCAGGTAAAGGATCTAATCTCCCAATCCTATCTACTGTAAGTCTTAAGGCTTCTTTTGAGGGTATATATATTTGATGAAATATTTTAATTCCTGTCCATGAATCTTTATTTGCATATATGTTATCTTCTTTCTTTGTGATTAAACCTCCCATTACATCTCCTGAAAAAAGCACTCTTTTTGTAGGATAATAAACCATAAAAGCACCTCTGAAGTGGCAGAAGGGTGTATGGATGAATTGAAAAGAATGTCCTGTCCTTAGTATGACTTTTCTATTAGGGAAATGTTCAATTGCTTGGTACCTATTTTCATCTAATCCATACATTCTAATTAATCTCCATGTATCCTCAGAGGTAATAAGCATTGCATTTTTATTCATTGACATTAATCCTGGAAGGGATGAGGTTACGTCAGGATCCTGATGGTTAACGTAAATTATATCTAAATTTTCTACTCCACCAATTAACTCCTTTAATACTGCTATGAGGTCATTAAAGTTTATTAATGGAATAGGATCAATTAAAATGTTTACTGTATTTCCATTATTAGCAAGAGATAAAAGATAACTATTAGAGACAAAGGGTCTTTCCTCTGTCCTAATAAGGTATAAGTTTTCGATTACTTTTTCTACTCGTAAAGCCATTTTTTTCCTCCTCTTAAAGTAATTAATCTATTTTTTTAACAAAATTATACAACTTTTTCATTTTTTGCAATATTAAAATTACTTTATTGGTTTTTTCCCTTTATAAGCATAATAGTACCTAATACAATAAAAAGTATTCCTATCCATTGCATTGATGTTATCTTCTCTTTAAAGAAAATTCGTGCTGCAAATACCTCTACAAATATCTGACCTAATCCCATAGTTAAAGCAAAAGCTAAGTAAAGAGGGAGCTTTGTTAATAAGTATGTATAAACTAAAACGGAAAGAAAGCCCGCAAAATTTCCAACTATCTGCCAATAGATAAAGTTTCTGAATCCTTGATGGGTCACAGAATTTTTAAATCCAATGTGGCTTAGCACCATAAAAAATATGTATATTATAACAGCAAGGATAATTATTAAAAGCTCTTTATGACTCTTCATATAACATATTATACTCAATTTGAATTATAACTTCCATAAAAAAGCCCTTGCCCTTTTTAAAAATAGTGTTATAATTATATATGTTCAAAATTAATATATATGGAGGTGATATAATGGCACAGAAAATGTGCGATATATGTGGAATAAGACCTGCTACAGTGCGGGTTTCAATTATAAGAAATGGAAGGAGACAAACCCTTGATCTATGTCAAGAGGATTATATGAAATTAAGACAAAGGGAGAGAAGATTCTCTCCACTGGAATCTTTATTTTTAGGTGATTTTCTAAAAGATTTCTTTGGAGAAGAATTTGAACCCTTTGGTTTTGAAGAGGGATTTGAAAGGGAGGCTGTAGATCTTGAATCCTATCTCAGCGACATTGCCAAAGAACTTTTACAAAAAGCTGGAAAAAAGGCTTTAGATTTTGGTATGTCGCAGGTAGACACAGAACATCTTCTTTATGTACTTACAGAAAATGAAACTGTTCAAGAAATTCTTAAGAGGTTTAATGTGAACCCTCAAGATATAAGAGGTTATATTGAATATAATGCCCCAAGAGGGACTTTTAAGGCACCAAATAGAGAGTTTGAAATGGATGTTTCTCCAAGGCTGAAAAGTGCTTTAGAGAGAGCATTTTGGTCTGCAAGGGAACTTGGACATAATTATATTGGTCCTGAACATCTTTTAATTGGTCTTGCGGAGGAGCCTGATGGTTTAGCTTATGACATATTAAAAAGATTTGGAGTAAATCCTGAAGAAGTTAGACCATCGGTTGTCCAGCTTGTTGGAAGAGGAATGGAAGAGGGAAGGTCAAGGTATGGTACACCAACACCAAACCTTGATAAATATTCAAGAGATCTAACCGCCCTTGCAAGACAAGGGAAACTTGATCCTGTAATTGGTAGAGCAAAGGAGATAGAAACTATAATTGAAATATTAGCAAGGAGAAAGAAAAATAATCCTGTTTTAATTGGTGAGCCAGGGGTAGGTAAAACCGCTATTGTTGAAGGATTAGCTCAAAGAATTGTTAAAGGAGAAGTTCCAGAGGTTTTGAGGAATAAAAGATTAGTAGAATTGAATGTTAATTCTTTAGTATCTGGTACGAAATATAGGGGTGAATTTGAAGAAAGAGTAAAACAAGTCTTAGATGAGATAATAGCAAATCAAGACAAGCTCATAATATTTATTGACGAGATTCATAACATTGTAGGAGCTGGTGCAGCTGGCGAAAGTACCATGGATCTTGCCAATGTATTTAAACCGGCTCTTGCAAGAGGAGAATTACATCTCATAGGAGCAACTACATTGAATGAATATCAAAAATATATTGAAAAAGATGCTGCTTTGGAAAGAAGATTTCAGCCAGTATTTATATCAGAGCCAACAGTTGAGCAAACCATAATGATTCTTAAGGGGTTAAGGGATAGATTTGAGGCACATCATAAGGTCAAAATAACAGACGAGGCGATTGTTGCTGCTGCTACTTTGGCGGATAGATATATAACAAATAGATATCTTCCTGATAAGGCAATAGATCTATTGGATCAAGCCTGTGCAAAAGTGAGAATAAGTTTAACTTCTCGACCTGCAGAAATTCATGAATTAGAAGCTAAACTTAACCAATTAAAGAGAGAACAAGAGTATGCTACTTCAAGAAAACAATTTGATAAAGCAAAAGAATTGGAGGAGCAAATTAAGAAATTAGAAGAAGAATTAAGGAATGCAGAAGAGAATTGGAAAAAACAAGTATCATCAGGTACTGCAGAGGTTAAGGCAAAGCATATTGCTGAGATAGTCTCTACTCTAACGGGTATTCCTGTAACTGAGCTTACAGTAGATGAAAGAGAAAGATTGTTAAGATTAGAAGAGAAGCTTCATGAAAGAGTAGTAGCACAAGAGGAAGCAGTAAAAGCGGTAGCTAATGCAATTAGGCTTGCAAGAGCAGGATTAAGAGAAGGAAACCGTCCTATAGCTACATTCCTCTTCTTAGGACCTACTGGTGTTGGAAAAACTGAGCTTGCTAAAGCATTAGCTTGGGCTGTGTTTGGTGATGAGGATGCAATAATAAGAATAGATATGAGTGAATACATGGAGAGACATACAGTCTCAAGATTGATTGGCGCACCACCAGGATATGTAGGATATGAAGAGGGCGGACAATTAACTGAAAAGGTAAGAAGAAGACCATACAGTGTTATTCTATTAGATGAGATTGAAAAGGCACATCCTGATGTTCATAACATATTATTGCAGGTATTCGATGAGGGTAGATTAACAGATGGAAAAGGAAGAACTGTTGACTTTACAAATACAATTATAATAGCTACGAGTAATATTGGTTCTGATATAATTCAGTATAATTTGAATGCTCCTGAGCACGAGAAATTAAGTTATGAACAATTAAAAGAGAAATTGATGGGACTTTTGAGAAAGCACTTTAGACCAGAATTTCTTAATAGGATAGATGAAATAATAGTTTTCCATGCGTTAAGTCAGGAGAATATTAAGGACATAGTAAGATTGCAACTTGAAAGAGTTAAGAGAACTGCCAAAGGACAAGGAATTTTGTTAAACTTTGATGAATCTATTATAGATTACCTGGCTAAAGTGGGGTATCAACCAGAATATGGAGCAAGAGAGTTGAAGAGAAAGATTAGAACAGAGCTTGAGACAAAATTAGCAGAAGCCATGCTTAAAGGTGATATTACAGAAGGAGATGAGGTATTGGTTAGATATGATGAGGATGAGAAAAAGGTAGTTTTTGAAAAAGTAAAAAGTAAGGAAGAAGTTAAAGAAGGAGTGGACCCAAAGACTAATTAAGATACTAAATTACGGGGGTAATTCAAATTACCCCCGTATATATTTATCTAAAATATTAAAAATATCCTCAATAGAATCATAAAAGTACAGTTTTAAGTTTTTATTACCCAGGATTAAAGCAGAAAGTGGAATATTGCTTTTACAAAAACATATTATATCTTTCCCCATATCCTCTGCTTTAGCAATTTCATAACCAACTCCTAAGGATGGGGTTGATACTTCAGCGATTAATAAGTCACATTCTTTTAAGAATCTCATATCTCTTTCATAGATCTCTTCTGGAGTAAAATTAGATTCTACCTCTAAAACATTTTTATATCCTACATGTTCTGTTAATACAATTAGTCCTTTTTCTTTTAAGAATTTTATTATTCTCTCAAAAATTTCTTGATTTTCTCTTCCTCCTCTAATGGCACCTGCAAAATATATTTTCATTTTCTTACCTCTTTTCTTACCTCTTAAATTCTAATTTGATATAATAATACTATAAATTTCGGAAAGGGAGGAGAGTATACATGGATATCCATATTGTTGAGATTGAAAAACCTGGTGATATAAACCTAATTCTTGGACAATCCCATTTTATAAAAACCGTTGAAGATTTGTATGAAGCTATAGTAAATACTGTTCCATCTGCAAAATTTGGGATTGCCTTTTGTGAATCTTCTGGACCTGCATTAATAAGACATATTGGTACAGATCCAGAATTGGAAGATCTTGCCATAAAAAACCTTCAAAAAATTGGTGCTGGACATTCCTTTTTAATATTTTTGAGAAATTTCTATCCCATTAATGTATTGAATGCAATTAAACATGTTCCTGAAGTAGTGAATATATACTGTGCCACAGCAAACCCCGTTAAGGTTATAGTGGCAGATGATGGTGAGGGAAGAGGGATTTTAGGGGTTATAGATGGAGTAAAACCTAAGGGTGTAGAAGGAGATGAGGATATTGCGAAGAGAAAGGAATTCTTAAGAAAAATAGGTTATAAATTATAATTAGAAGGAGGGGGTTTGTATGGCAATTATAACCATATCCAGGCAATATGGGAGTAAGGGTGACGAAATTGCAGAAAAATTAGCAAAGGAATTAAATTATAGATATTTTGATAAATTTTTAATGACTGAGATAGCAATAGCTTCCGGGCTCTCAGAGGATGAGGTTATAGACTATAATGAGGACAACTATAAAGTTAAAGGATTTTTTGACATGCTATTTAAAAGAAGAGAGCCCATAGCAAAGGTAACAGTAAAAGATAAAAATTCTTCTATTACTATTAAGACTTTTGATGAGGAAGGCTGTATTTCTTTTGTGCAATCGGTTATTAAGAAATTAAGAGAGTGGGGCAATGTTGTAATTGTTGGTAGAGGAGGACAGGTGCTATTAAGGGACGTACCTAACGTGCTTCATGTGAGAATTATTGCCCCTTTAGAGTTTAGGATAAAAAATTTAATGGAAGAAAGAAATATTCCTGAGGAAGAGGCGGAAAGGATTATATTGGAAAAGGATAAATCTGCTGAAGGATACTTAATGAGATTTTACAATGTAGACTGGAATAATCCTGAACTTTACCATCTTGTAATTAATACAGGATTTGTAAGTGTAGAAAAGGCTGTAGAATTAATTAAGAAAGCTGTTAATATCATTTGTTAAAAAAGTTCTCCTACTTCTTTTTCTATTCTTTCTAATAAAGAGTGAAAATTTTCTTTTATAGAGAATGGATTCTCTTCTATGAAGTTAAAAGTGATTTGAGTAGGAAGGCTATAATTTTGTAGATTATTTTTCTCTATCTTATTACATATTGTCAAAAAAATCTGTGCTAATAAATTTTCCCACTGGTCTATTTTCTTTTTTAGAATCTCCAATGAATTGAAATAATTAAGGTTAGGGTCAAAGGAATTATCTTCAAAAAATTCTATGTTTTCTTGTAAATTATGTTCTATTAGTTCCTTTAAGGAGCTTATTATATTTATTATTGATATTATTAAATAATAAACACTGTATAAAAGAAAATTATCGTCATAATTTTCTTGAAGAATGACCTTTTCTTCCTCAATTATTGTATAAAAAGAGTTATTGTTTGAATTTATTTCAATCTCCAATACATCCTCAATAAAGTCTAATATCTGATGGAAAATTGCAAATATTTGACTTTTCGATATTAATGGATTATATTTATTTTCTCCTGGTTTCCAATTAACCAAAAGTTTTGTCAGATTTTCGTAGAACTTAAGTTGTCCCAAGTGGGGTTTTAGGACCCAAAAGTGGGGATTTTGCCAGCTATTGTCTTGTATTCTCAAGATGTCAATCAAAATAGCATAGGCAACTTCAGATATTTTTAGTAACTCCTTTGTTTTGTAATATAAAAGGACAAGAAGACCCTTCAAAGATTTAAGTTCGTTGGTAATTGCTAATTCTTCATATGGTGTTAGGTCCCAATTTTTTAAAATATCTTTTAATGTAGTAGGTAGTACATTTTCCCTTATCAATTCTAAAATTTTATTAATGGTTTGTAGCCTTACTCCAGAATAACCTAAGGAAAGGGAATATACGAGGGATATAATAGTAGCTCTAATCTCTATCTCATTCAAATTTATGGCAAAATCCATAGAAGCTTTTAACTTACTTATATTTTTTGAAAAGTTCTCTTCAGAGAAGAACTTTTCTAATAATTGGTTACTTTTTATAATCCTTTCCTGAGACTCTTTTGATAATACTATGTCACACGGCTCTTTACTTAGGCTATAAAGGTCATTAATAGAAAATCCAAAGGGAATAATCTCGTATTTAACCATGTAGTTCCTTTTTTTCTCCTGTTTCCATATAATATATAATCTCAATCATATTAGTAATATGATCGGAAATCCTCTCTAAATATCGAGAGATCATTATTAATTGGATTATTTGTTGGGTAATTTTAGGATTTTTCTGTATATGTTCCATCATATTGTTAAGTATGTCCTGGTATTTTTGATTTATTTCTTTATACTTTAAAGCTAAATTTTCAATTGCCTTTAGATCAGAATTAAGATAGATTCTTGTTATTTCTTTCAGCATATATTCAGATAATTCTCCTAAAATAAATACATCTTTCCATGGCAATTCAAAAAAGTTTTTAAGAAGGTTAGAAGAGAACTTAGCTATATCTACTGAATAATCTCCTATTCTTTCAATATCTTTAATGATCTTCATCGTTGAAGCAATTACCCTTAAGTTTTGTGAGTTTGGCTTATATTCTGATAATATTTTTATACATTTGTTTTCTATATCCCAATATAATTTGTCCACTAAATCATCTTTTTGAATAACATCTAAGGCTAAGTCTAAGTTTCTTTTTCTAAGAGATTCTAATATTTGATGTAGCATTTTCTCTACAATGCTACTCATTCTTCCTACATCTTCTCTGATCTCCATTATTTCTTTTTCTATATCCACGGAAGATTGCTCCTTTCTATTGTAGGAATTCATAAAGTAAATTATATTTAAGTAAGATTTAAATTTCAATTAAAGTTATATTAATTAGCATCAATTGTCATTAGCATAAATTTTATGATATAATCCACAAAATTCTATAATGAAGAGAAAATAGGAGATGTAAGGTATGGCAAAGTGTGCTATATGTAATAAAAGGAAGGGAAAAAGATTTTGTAAAAGTTTAGGGCAATGGATATGTGCTGAATGTTGTGGTGAGAAAAGATTTAAAGAAATAAGATGCCCATCTGATTGCCCATATGTATTACAGGCAAAAGAATACTCCTTAGAAAAAATTGAGGAGCTTCCACCTCCTTGGAGTGAACAAAAAATGTGGAATTTGCATTTACAAATGGAGTATGAGGTATATGCCTTTTTAGGAGAAAATCCTGACTTAACAGATGCTGATTATCTTGACGCTCTTTCTGTTTTAGATAAAGAGTTTGAAATAAGGGTAAAAGGGTTGTTTTCTCCTCCCCTTATGCCTAAGTCTCCAAGGGCTTTGAAATTAAAGAATCGCCTTGTAGAGGTTTTTAATAAGGTTTTAGAGATAAATAATGAGTTTGGTTTTCCCCTTTACTCTTATGATGATATTAGAAAAGTAGTTTCTTGGGAGAAAGATAGAATTTTAAGGTATCAAGAGAATAATAAGAATGTTGGTCAAGCCTTTTTCTTACAAATATTAAAGAGATATGTAGAATATTTTATATCCACAGAGGAGAAGAAAGCATCTTCCCTGATTTATCCTAAAGGCTAATTTAATTTTTTTGTTTTAATTTACTTGACATTTTGACAAGTAATGCTATAATATATATGTAAAAATTATATAGGTAAATTTAAAAAATACTTGAAAGGGAGGTGGGTACTATGTTAAGAAGATATTGGGATCCATTTGCTGAACTTAGAAGATTAGAAAGAGAGATTGATAGGTTATTCTCCGAATTTACTGCTATAGAACCTTTTGAGGAAAGAACAAGAACTGCTTTTGCTCCAGCTATTGATCTATATGAAACTCCAGAAAATTTAGTTTTAAAGGTAGATTTACCAGGATTTAAACCAGAGGACGTAGATATTAGTGTAACAGAGGATCAAGTAGTAATCGAAGGAGAGGTTAAGGAAGAACAAGAAGTTAAAGAGGAGAATGTTTACAGAAAAGAGAGAAGATACGGAAGAGTATATAGAAGAATTGACCTTCCAAAGCCTGTAGTACCAGATAAAGCAGAGGCTGTTTATAAAAATGGAATCCTTACCTTAACATTACCAAAAGCTAAACCAGAAAAAGTAGAAGGAATTAAGATAAAGATAAAGGAAGAGAAATAGTTTATAATTGAGAGGGGGAATAAAAAATCCCCCTCTCAATTTATTTTTTTTAGGGGATAGATATGGCAATTGGAGCTAAATATTATCATTCATGTGTTAATTGTGGTGATATTAATACTGACCACAGGAATGAGAAAGGACTTCCCTGTGAGAAGTGTTTACCTACAGAGGGCACAGATAACTTGCTTCATGACTTAGAAAAATTTAATACTTTAAAGGATTATCTTTTCTATTCTAATTTTTACTCCCAATACGAAGAATTTCTCAAATTTTTTGAGAAAAAATTCGGAAAACCTTTAACAGGCTATCAAAGGTTTTGGGCAAAGCGATTACTACTATCAAAGAGTTTTACTATGGTTGCTCCAACAGGTATTGGAAAAACAACCTTTGGACTTATATCTGCTTTATGGTTTGCAAGGAATAATAAAAAAGTAGCTTTAATTTTCCCTACAGTTTCTTTAGTAAAACAGGCAGAAGAAAGGCTAAGGAAGTATTCTGAAGGAGAGCCCAAGGATAATATTAAAATCTTATCTTATCACTCTTCTATGAATTCTAAGGATAAGGAAAAATTCGAAAAGGACTTTTTAGAGGACAATTTTGATATCTTAATTATTTCCTCACAATTTATATCAAGAAGGAGAGATATATTTTCCTCTAAGAAATTTGATTTGGTTTTTGTAGACGATGTGGATGCTGTATTAAAATCATCAAAAAATATTGATACTTTGTTAGAGATGATAGGTATTCCAAAGGAGTTAATAAATGAAGCTCTTACAAATATTAAACTTAGAAAGTTTGGAACTTTAAACAATAATAGAATAGAAAATCATGGAATATTGATTGTTTCATCGGCAACTGCAAAACCCCGAGGCATTAGACCTCTTTTATTTAGAGAACTATTAGGATTCGAAATTGGAAGATTTGTTCTAAGCATTAGAAATATTGTAAATGTTAGAGTAAATAAAAAGAGTAAGGAAAGATTATTGGAAATTATAAGATTACTAAAAGATGGTGTTTTATTGTTTGTTGAAAATGAGGAAGAAGGGGAAAAATTAGTAGATTACTTATTGGAAAATGGTATTAGGGTTGGAAAGTCATGGGATAATTTTATGGACTCTTTTGAGAGGTTTAAAAGCGGAGAATTGGATGTTTTATGTGGTATTTATACCTATTATGGTAAGTTAGTGAGAGGTATAGATCTACCTACGAGGATAAAGTATGCAGTTTTTTGGGGTACTCCATGCTTCCGTTTCTCTACTGATATAGATAAGGCTCCAAGGTTTGTTATAGAGAGAGTTTTAAGAGAAAAACTTGAAGATAATCAAAAGATGAGTAGATTCATATCTAATTTAAGTAATATTCCTATAGAGAGTTTGAGGGAGTCTGTACGTAAGTTTATATCCTCAGAAGAATGGGATAAATACTTAAAAGAGTTATTTCCAAATATAAAATTTGAAAATAAGGAAATGGTTGTTCCAGACGTCTATACCTATATACAGGCGTCAGGAAGAACCTCAAGAATGCTTGAGGGTAGATTAACAAGAGGTATTTCAATCCTCTTTGAGGATGATGATATTGTTTTTGAATCTTTGCGCTCCAGATTAATGTTTTTAACTGAAGAAGATTGGGTTTCTGAAGAAGAAATTGATTGGAGTAAACTAATAGAAGAGGTAGAAGAAAGTAGAGTTTTGAGAGGGGAGCCTACAATTGATAATGTGAAGTCAATTCTTATGATTGTAGAATCCCCAACAAAGGCGGATACTATATCAAAATTTTTAGAAAAGGCAGATACAAGAAGGTATGGAAAACTTTTGGTTCACGAATCATTAACACCAAATAGTATTTTGTTAGTAACGGCTACTAAAGGGCATGTTTACGATTTGGAAACAAAAAATGGTGTATATGGGGTTGAAGTCTTAGATGATAAGTTTATCCCCAGATATAACTCAATTAAGAGGTGTTTGTCTTGTGGCTATCAATTCACTGATGAGGAGGAAAATTGTCCTAAATGTAATTCTAATAATATAGATGACAAAAAGGAAATTCTTAAAACATTAAGAGAGTTAGCATTAGAAGTGGATGAGATATTAGTTGCGACTGATCCTGATGTGGAAGGAGAAAAAATTTCTTGGGATGTTTTCCAATATATTTTACCTGTTAATAGAAATATTAAAAGAATAGAGATGCATGAAATTACAAGACACGGTTTTGAGTCTGCTCGGAAAGAGGAGAGATATGTTTCAGAAAGTTTGGTTAAATCACAGGTGGTTAGACGAATAGAGGATAGATGGATTGGATTTGAATTAAGCGGGAAGTTACAAAAAAACTTCAATTCATATAATCTTTCTGCTGGAAGAGTGCAAAGTACTGTCCTTGGTTGGATAATAGAAAGAGAGGCAGAGTATTTAAAGAGTGAGAAAGAGTTTACCCAAATTAAATTTGGTAATAATTTCTCTTTAGAGATAGAAGGCAATATTCATGAAGATAAGGCGGAAGTGAAGATTTTAGATACTTTAGAAGAGACATTGTCCCCTCTTCCACCATTTACTACATCCTCAATTCTCTCGGAAAGTTCCCGTAGATATGGTTATAGTGTGCAAGAAGTTATGGATATTTTGCAGGATCTATTTGAGTATGGACTAATAACCTATCATAGAACGGATTCAACACGTATTTCTGTAACAGGACAATTTGTTGCAAAAAATTATTTGGAAAAAGTTGGGAGAACAGACCTTTTTGTAGGGAGAAGTTGGGAGAGCGAAGGTGCTCATGAGGCAATAAGACCGGTAAAACCAATAAATGAAAGAGAACTGGCAGATTTTATTAGTGAAAAAATAGCCCAGGAAATAACTAAAAAACATCTAAACATTTACAAGTTAATATTTAATAGATTTTTAGTAAGTCAAATGAGAAATCCAATAGTAAGAAAACAGAAGATACTTATAAAAACTGATGGAAGAGAAATAATAAGTGAGTTGATCTTTGATATTAAAGAGGATGGTTGGAACATTTTCTATCCAATTTCAGTATATGCTCCTTTTTCTGATGGATTATATGAATTCGAAAGGAGGACTTATAAGAAACATACAGTTCCTTTATATACTCAAGCTTCTATAATTGAGGAAATGAGAAATAAGGAGATTGGTAGACCATCTACTTACTCGAAAATCATAGACATATTATTTAAGAGGGGTTATATTATAGAGGACTCCTATAAAAGGATTAGATCAACTCAGCTCGGGAGAAAAGTATACACTTTTTTAAAGAATAAATATAGAGATTATATCGTTGAAGAAACCACAAGAGATTTAGAAAAATTGATGGAGATTGTAGAAAAGGGAGAAAAAGATTACCAGGAAGTTTTAAGTTCTTTATATAGTGACCTTCAAAAACTAATGAGGGAATAGGAAAGGAGGTGGAGGATTATGAGAAAGGTTAGGACAGGAATTCCCGGAATGGATGAGATTCTATATGGAGGAATACCAGAGAGAAATATTGTGTTACTTTCTGGAGGTCCTGGGACAGGAAAGACGATTTTTAGCCAACAATTTTTATGGAATGGACTACAAAATGGAGAAGCTGGTGTTTATCTTGCATTAGAGGAACATCCTCTACAGATTAGGAAGAATATGGAACAGTTTGGTTGGGATGTTGAGACTTATGAGAAGGATGGGCTTTTTGTAATTGTAGATGGTTTTACTGGGGGAATTGGAAGTAGTGCAGAATATGAGGAATATATTGTGAAAGATATTGGTGATGAGAGGGAGTTAATTGATGTATTAAGAAGAGCCATTAAAGAACATCAAGCGAAAAGAGTTGTTATCGATTCTGTAACAACCCTTTATATTTCAAAACCTATGATGGCGAGGAGTGTTATCTTTCAGTTAAAGAAGGTTTTAGCAGGACTTGGATGTACTTCTCTCTTCGTGAGTCAGGTTTCGGTTACTGAGAAGGGATTTGGTGGTCCTGGAGTTGAACATGGTGTAGATGGGATTATTAGACTGGACTTGGATGAGATAGATGGTGTATTGAAGAGAAGTCTTGTTGTATGGAAGATGAGGGGGACTGCCCATTCTATGAAAAGGCATCCCTTTGATATTACTGATAAGGGAATTGTAGTTCATATAGATTAATTAAAGGAGGTGGAGAGCCATGTTGGATTTAACTTTCAATCCTATTAGTAGGGAAGAGATTCATAAGTTAGAAACTGCCCTTCTTGTCGGTACCCTTTTTAGAAAAGAAGTGATGGAAGAGATAAGAAACTCTTCAGAAAGGCTTACCTGGGTAGATAGTCTTGCGGTAGCAGCAGGAGCACTTGCCAGGGCTAAGGCTAATATGACTGTCTCTCAAATTGCGGATGAGCTTGGGAGAACAGAAGCCACAATTAGAGAACATATAAAAGGTACTTCAAAGGCAGGTAAGTTAATTAATGAAACTTTTGAAATGCTAAAATCTGGAGAGCTTGATATTGATGCAATTCTTGCAAGTCCCTCTAAATATTCAGAGATAAAAAAGGAGCTTTTGGAAATATTAGAAAAATTAGAAGGGGTAATAAGTAAATTATGAGCAAAATAAAGGATAGTAGATTATGGGGGGAAGGGGATAAAAAGATTTATTGGGCAAAAATTCACATGCCTGTTTTAAATTCTTTAGATAAAGATTATGGATTACACAAACCCTTATTAGGAAAAACTATTGGAATGTGTATACATATAGAGGCAAAAACTGCATGTCTGGCTTTAGCTTTAAAAAATGCAGGAGCTAATATTGCATTATGTGGTAGTAATCCTCTGTCAACCCAAGATGATGTTTGCGCAAGTTTAGTAAAGGAAGGCATAGAGGTGTTTGCTTGGAGGGGGGAAACTATTGATGAATACAAAGAAAATTTAAGAGAAGTTTTAAGATTAAAGCCAGATATTTTGATAGACGATGGCTTTGATCTTACAACAACTCTTTTAAAAGAATTTCCCTCATTGAAGGAAAGGGTTATTGGAGTTGGAGAAGAAACTACCACAGGAGTTATCAGGGCAAAAGCACTTTTAGAGGAAAAAGGACTTCCCTTTCCTGTGGTAGCAGTAAATAATGCACGGGTAAAATTCCTTTTTGATAATAGATATGGAACAGGAGAATCTGCATTAGCTTCTTTTATGAGGAATACGAATCTTTTAGTGGGAGGTAAAGTTTTTGTTATATCCGGTTTTGGATGGGTTGGAAGGGGTTTAGCCCAAAAGTTACAAGGAATGAAGGCGAGAGTTATTGTTACAGAAGTAGATCCTGTTAAGGCTATGGAAGCAGTCATGGAAGGATTTGAAGTAATGCCAATAGATGATGCTGCAAAGATAGGAGATGTTTTTATAACTGCTACAGGAAATTGTAAGGTTATAAGGGAAGAACATTTTCTTTCTATGAAGGATGGAGCAATTTTAGCTAATGCTGGACATTTTAACGTAGAGATTGATATGGAGGGATTAGAAAAGATAAAAAAGGAGAAGAAAGAAGTAAGAGAAAATATAATGGAGTATCTTCTCCCAAATGGAAGAAGAATATATGTGATTGCAGAAGGTAGACTTCTAAATCTTGCAGGAGGGGATGGACATCCTGTTGAAATTATGGATTTGTCTTTTGCAGTTCAGTATTTGGTAATGCTTTGGTTAAATAAGAAGGGGAGAAATTTACCACATTCTGTTATAGATGTTCCAAGAGAAATAGAGGAGAATATAGCGAAAAGAAAATTAGAAAGTATGGGGATAAAATGGGATCTGTTAACGGAAGAGCAGAAAAAGTATTTAAAAAGTTGGGAAGTATAAAATGGAAAAGATTATAACAGTTTTAGGGGCAGGAAGTTGGGGAACTGCTCTGTCAATAGTTCTTTCTCAAAAGGGTTATAAAATTAGGCTTTGGAATAAAAATAAACAACTTATAGAGGAAATTGAAAAGGATAGAGAAAACAAGAAATATTTGTTAGGTATAAAAATTCCTCATAATGTAGACTTAGAGGCAGATTTGGAGAAGGCTTTATATAAGTCAGATATTGTTCTATTTACAGTTCCATCTCATGCTTTCCGAGAAATATTAAAATTAGCAAAACCTTATATAAGAAAAGAAACGGTTGTAGTCAATGGAGCTAAGGGATTGGAAGTAGATACGTTATATCGTTTATCAGAAGTGTATCAGGAAGAAATGCCTGCGAATTATCTGAATTATTCAGTAATCTCAGGACCAAGTCATGCAGAAGAAGTCTCAAGAAATATGCCTACTGCTCTTGTGGTATCAGCTTTTAATAAAAAAATTCAGGAATATGTGCAAGAGACTTTTATGTTGCCAACTTTGAGAATATATACTAATAACGATCTGGTAGGAGTGGAATTAGGAGGAGCTTTAAAAAATGTAATTGCTTTGGCAACAGGTATTCTTGAGGGAATAGGTTTTGGAGATAATGCTAAAGCAGCCTTGATTACAAGAGGCTTAGCAGAGATAACAAGATTAGGAGTAA
This sequence comes from Dictyoglomus sp. NZ13-RE01, assembly GCA_002878375.1. Taxonomy (NCBI): domain Bacteria; kingdom Pseudomonadati; phylum Dictyoglomota; class Dictyoglomia; order Dictyoglomales; family Dictyoglomaceae; genus Dictyoglomus; species Dictyoglomus sp. NZ13-RE01. The sequence continues at coordinate 22,278 of NIRF01000004.1, read as the reverse complement.
AGTTAGGTGCAAATCCTATAACCTTTAGTGGTTTAACTGGATTAGGAGATTTAATAGTTACTTGTACCAGTTGGTATTCAAGGAACAGAAGGGCAGGAATCGAGATTGGAAAAGGGAAAAAACTTGATGAAGTATTAAGCTCTATAGGGATGGTTGTTGAGGGAGTAAAAACTACGAAAGCAGTCTATGAATTGTCGAAAATTTATAATGTAGATATGCCTATAACTGAACAAACCTATTATGTATTATATGAAAATCTTTCCCCACTTTCTGCTGTTCAAAATTTACTTAATCGAGATAAAACAATAGAGATCAGATTTTAGGATTTTTATTTATCATGATATAATTAAAAAAATTCTTTTTGGGAGGCAGAATATGATGTGGATAATTTTAGGTATAATAGGGGTTTTGATAATTCTTTTTATTGCTATATACAATAGATTAGTGGTCTTAAAGAATAGAGTTGATAATGCTTGGGCTCAAATTGATGTACAATTAAAAAGAAGATATGATTTAATTCCTAATTTAGTAGAAACAGTAAAGGGTTATATGTCTCATGAAAAGGAGATTTTTGAGAAGATAGCCTTGTACAGATCTCAAATGATTGGGGCGAAGACTCCAGGGGAAGCTGCTGAGGCAAATGAAGGGTTATCAGGGACATTAAAAACTCTCTTCGCTCTTGCAGAAAATTATCCGGAGCTTAAAGCCAATCAAAACTTTATCATGTTGCAGGAAGAATTGGCAGGAACAGAGTCAAAAATTGCTTATGCCAGACAGTTTTACAATGATATTGTAATGATATACAATCAGTCCTTAGAAATTTTCCCAAATAATATCGTTGCAAGTATATTTAACTTTAAACCAAGAGAATATTTCGAGATAAAAGAAGCTAAAGAAAGAGAGCCATTTAAAGTTAGTTTTACTCAATGAGACCTTTTACTTTTTATGAGGCTATCTCTGCCAATAGAAGAAAAAGTTGGATCATTGTAACTTTAGTTTCTCTATTACTTTTCATAGTAATCTATGCTATTTGCTATTGGCTTGAGCTTGGCTCTCTCTCAATAATACTTTCATTACTTTTAGTCATAATAATTAACTATTATGCTTATTATAATAGCGATAAAATAATTCTCTCTATTAGTGGAGCAAGAGAGCCTAAGAAAGAAGAATATCCTTATTTAATCAATGTGGTAGAGGGCTTAAGTATTGCAGGAGGAATTCCCACCCCTAAGATATATGTGATTGATGATCCTTCTCCAAATGCTTTTGCTACAGGAAGAGATCCTAATAACAGTGCCATAGCTGTTACAACGGGTTTATTGGAAAGATTAAATAGATTAGAACTTGAGGGAGTTATTGGGCATGAAATTTCCCATATAAAAAACTATGATGTTAGACTACAAACTATATGTGCTGTCATGGTTGGCATGATAGTTATTCTTGGAGATGTCTTGAAAAAAAGTTTTTATTATGGAAAAAGGAGAAGTAAAGATAGAGATGAAAATATATTGGGTTTAATAGCATTATTAATAGCCATAATATCCCCCCTTTTAGCAACTCTTTTGAGGTTTGCTTTATCAAGACAGAGAGAATACTTAGCTGATGCTGGCTCTGCTATGTTAACTCGATATCCTGAAGGGCTTGCTTCTGCTTTAGAGAAAATTGCTGAAAGTGATTTACCTGTTAAAAATGTAAATTATATGACTGCTCCCTTATATATTGTTAATCCTCTAAAAAAAGGAGGCTTTAGTAATTTATTTAATACTCATCCACCTATTGAGGAAAGAATAAAAAGGTTAAGAATGATGGGGGAAAGATGGAGAAAGTTAGAGAAAGGAGGAGAGTATGGAGGTATTTGAGGCTATTAAAGAGAGAAGAAGTATAAGAAAATATCTTCCTAAAGAAGTTGAGAAGGAAAAATTGTTAAGAGTTCTTGAGGCAGGTAGGCTTGCTCCTTCTGCAAGAAATAGGCAGGAATGGAGATTTGCAGTAGTAATTAGTAAGGAGAAGAGAGAAGAATTAGTGAAAGAAGCTTCTCCCCATCAGCCTTTTATGTTATCTGCACCTGTAATTATTGTGGCTTATACGTTAGATAAAGATTATGTCATGAGATGTGGGGTTCCTGCTCATTATATAGATGTGGCTATTGCTTTAACTCATATGCATCTTCAAGCAGTAGAAGAGGGGCTTGGAACATGTTGGATTGGTTCCTTTTATCCAGATAAAGTTAGAAAAGTCTTAGGATTACCAGAAGAGGCAGAAATAATACAACTTATGACATTGGGATATCCAGCAGAAAATCCTGCTCCAAGACCGAGAGTGCCATTAAATGATATTGTGAGATTTTATTAAAACCAAGGGAATTTTCTCTTCTTTTTCTTTATTTTCTCTCTGATTTTATCAATTACTTTATAGGTTGCCTCTTCTCCTAAGGCAATTAGCTCTTTTCCTTTATCAAAGTCAAAAGTTTTGTAGTTTGATACTTGTGGGTTTATAACTATATCCGCAAGGGCCATATTCTTTCTTGTTAATTCCCAATTCATGATATTTATGGTTTGCATTAAAACTTCGAAAAGTGAGGGATTTAACAAAGGATTTAATCTCTTTTGAAACTCTTTAAATACTTGGGCTTGTGATAATCTATAAATTACTTTTTCTGAAAAGGTCTTTGGTTCTATAGGAATCTCAGGAAATGTATTTTTTGCATTTGGATCGTAGGAGGGAGAGCTTTGTAGATTTACTGCAATTATTATATCTGGTTTGAATAATTCTTTTAATTCCTCTACAGGAAGAGGTGATAAAACCCCACCATCAATGAGCAGTTTGTCATTGTATTGATAAGGTTTGAAAATTACAGGTATTGAAATACTACTTCTTATTGCATGAATTAATTTTCCTTCTTTGAATATAATTTTACTCCCTGTAATTAAATCTACAGAAATAGCTATAAAAGGAATTTTTAGCTCTGAAAATTCAATATCATCTAAATAATTCTTCAAAAAATCTAATATTTTATCTCCTAATATTATTCCCTGTAGAGATGGAGAGAAATCTAATAACTCGTAGAAATCTTTTTTTGTTAAACTTAATGCAATTTTTTCTAATTCATAGGAGGAATAGCCTTTTGAATAAAAACCACCGACTAAGGCTCCAATGCTACTTCCAGATATATAATTTATCTCTATGCCTTCCCTTTCTAAGACTTTAAGAACTCCAATATGGGAGAGTCCTTTAGCCCCTCCGCTTCCTAATACTAAACCTATTTTTATATCTCTCATAATAAATATTTATAAAGCTTTTTGAGGATAAAGTCAAATATCATTAATATTGTTTTAATTGACAATAATAACTATTTCATGGTTAAATTAAAGCTAAATGGAGAGGTAGAATATGAAACTGAGAGAAGTAAAAGATATTCTTGAGGCAGAAGTTCTTGTGGGGGAAAACGAATTAGATCGGGAGATAAAGATTGCTGGTGCAGCAGATCTAATGAGTGATGCTCTTGCATTATTAGGGGAGGGTGGAGCTCTTCTTCTTACTGGTCTTGTTACGCCTCAGGTTATTAGGACAGCAGAAATGCTCGATCTGTCTGCAATTGTATTTGTAAGGGGAAAAATGCCACCTCAAGAAACTATAGAGCTTGCAAGAAAATTAAATATTCCTCTTCTTAGAACAAAGTATCCCATGTATGAGGCTTGTGGGAAGTTATATAATGCAGGATTAAAGGGAAGGAAGGTTGAAGGGGTTCTTTGAGAATTCCAAAAGAATTTTTTGAGTCAATTAAGGTAAAAGAAATAATGAATACTGATATTGTTAAAGTTACATCTTACCATGATATGAGATCAATTCAAGAGATTATGAGGATTAAAAGAATTGATGGTCTACCTGTAGTGAATGATATTGGGAAGATGATAGGTTTAGTTACTGTAGAGAATGTTATTTCTGCATTAGTAAATGGAGATTTAAATGCACCATGTTCAAAATATATGGTAAAGGATCCGAAATATTTAAAACCTGATGATAATTTATATACTGCATTATGTCTTTTTAGACAATATAGATTTGGAAGGTTTCCTGTGATAAATGATAATGGAGAACCAATAGGAATATTAAGTACAAGGGATATTGTTATTAAACTGTTGGATGTAGAAGAAAAAGAAATTAAGATTGAGAAAAAATCAGAAATAGAGCCATTAGTTTTGGAATATCCAGTCTTGGGAGGAGACTTCTCATCTGCCGGTATGGCTTCTTCCGCTGTTAAAAAAGCATTACAGCAGTTAGGGGTTGATCCTGCAATAATTAGGAGAGTTGCAATTATTACTTATGAAGCAGAAATGAACATAGTTATTCATGCTTATAGAGGTGTGTTAAGGGTCTTTCTTTCTCCTGAAGTTATTGAGATAATAGCGGAAGATGAGGGGCCTGGAATTCCTGATATTGAGCTTGCCATGCAACCTGGATACTCTACAGCTCCAGATAATATTAGAGAAATGGGATTTGGGGCTGGAATGGGACTTCCAAATATTAAAAATTGTTCTGATGATTTGAAAATAGAGTCCCAGGTAGGAAAGGGGACTAAATTAATTTCACGAGTGTATATAAGAAAAAATGAATGAAAAGTTATTTCATTCAGTAGCTATAAATCTGCAAAGATGTAGGGGATGCATCCATTGTATAAGGCATTGTCCTACAGAGGCAATGAGGGTAAGAAATGGGAAAGCTTTAATTCTTTCCCATCGTTGTATAGATTGTGGAGAATGCATTAGGGTGTGTCCTTATCATGCTCCTTTTGCTTTTACTCAGACTTTAGAAAGTATTGCCTCTTTGGAAAATATAATAGTAATTTTTCCTCCAGAGTTTTATGCACAATTCCCCACAAGTTACACCTTAGGTCAGATAAAGAAAGGAGTCCAAAGGACTTTCTCCGCGAAGGAGGTTTGGGATACTACTATAGCTATATATTTTTTACAGCAGGCTTTAGAGCAATACATATCTACAACTTCTAATCTCCCATTAATATCTACTTATTGTCCTGCTGTTGTAGAGCTAATTCAGGTTAAGTTTCCAACTCTTATTCCTCATTTGTCCCCCTTTAGACCGCCCTTTGAGATAATGGGAGAAATAGTAAAAAAGCTTTGGAAAAAGAGTCATCCTGAAGAAAGTATAAATTTGGTTTATTTAGCTCCTTGTCCTGCTCAAGTGACCAATATAAAAGAACCTTTGGATGGAAGAGAATCTGTTTTTAGTTCTGTATTAGGCATAGATAATGTTTTTATCAATATAAAAAGAAATATAACAGATGAAAAAGAGGAATCCTATGTTTATTCTCCAGGATTACTTTGGGGTGGATTAGGCGGTGAAAGTTCGTTTTTGCCTGAGGAATCCGCAATATCTGTGGGGGGAATGGATGAGGTAGTAAAAGTATTGGAGGACTTAGAAAGAAATAAATTTCAAGATATAAAATTTCTTGAGTTGCGAGCGTGTAGGGAAGGTTGTATAGGTGGGGTATTGAATCCAGAGGATAAATATGTGGCTAAAAAAAGATTGATGTACCATATAAAAACTACTAAAGAGGATAAAGAGTTATTAAAGAAACTGGATAATTTAATAAGTATCTCAGATATGTTACTGAATAAGGCAATTTTACCGAGACCTATATGGAAATTGGATGAGGATATGGGAAAGGCACTAAAAAAGATGGAGGAAATGCGAGAGATTTTAAAAATCCTACCTGGTCTTGACTGTGGTTCTTGTGGTTCTCCTACATGTTCCGCCTTGGCGGAGGATATTGTAAGAGGTAATGCTCAAATATATGATTGTATTTTTGTATTAAAGGAAAAATTGAGAGAGATGGCAAAAGAGATGGAGGAAATATCTCGAAGATCAGTCTCTATAATTCCAAAAAGAAAGGAAGAGAGAGATGAAGAGTAGAGAGATTGCTAATATTTTATCATTAAAAGTTATTGTTGAACCAAAGGGAGATGAGGATATTAAGTATGGTATTTGTTGTGATCTTCTTTCTTTTGTTATGGCTCATGCCGTAGAAGAATCGGTATGGGTGACTGTTCAGACTCATCTAAATACTGTGGCTGTTGCAGTTTTAACAGGAATAAAAAGTATTATTTTTGTTTCTGGGCAAGAGCCTGGAGAGGAAACAATTAATAAAGCTAAAGAGGAGGGCATAAATTTATATTCATCCCCAAAATCTGCTTTTGAAATAGTTGGAGAATTATACAAGTTAGGAGTGAAAGGGGAGGAAAGAAAAATATAATAAAAATATGAAGGCAAGAGAAATTGTAGCCCTTATTAATGGGGAAGTTTTGGCTGGTGAGCATCTATTAGACGAGATAGATATAAAAAGAGGCTTTTCTGCAGATTTAATGAGTGACGTATTATCTCTTGTAGAGTGTAAGAATAAGGATGTAGTTCTTATCACAGGAATAACTAATCCTCAAATCATTAGAACTGCGGAAATGCTGGATATTCCCATGGTTATTGTAGCAAGAGGAAAGATTGTTCCAGAAGAAACTATTAATCTGGCAAAGGAGAAAAATATCGTATTAGTTAGAACAAAACACATTGTTTTTGTTGTAAGTGGAATTCTATATAAAAATGGTATAGAAGGGGCAGTTAGAATAAAGGGAGAAGGGACAAACTCTTGAGATGGTATGGTATTGATTTACATGTTCATACAGTACTTTCTCCTTGTGGAGATTTTGAAATGTCTTCAAAAAATATAGTAAAAAGGGCAAAAATGTTAGGAGTTGAGATATTAGCCATAACAGATCACCATATGGTAGAGAATTATCCTGCTGTTAAATATTGGGGAGATAAGATGGATGTTATTGTAATACCTGGCATGGAGATTCAAAGCAGGGAAGAAGTACATGTTGTGGGATTATTTGAAAATTATGAGACTGCCTTAGAATTTCAGAAAGTTATATGGAGATATTTGCCAATTATGAAAAATAACGAGGACTTGTTTGGCTTACAAGTAGTTATTAATGAAAAAGATGAGGTTGAAAGAATTGAGGAAAGATTATTACTTACATCTACATCTCTATCTTTAAAAGAAGTAACTGAATTAATTAAAAAGTATGAGGGGTTAGCTGTTCTTGCTCATATTGATAAGCCCATGTATAGTGTAATTTCTAACCTGGGATTTATACCAGATGATTTAAATTTTGATGTTTTGGAATTGTCAAAAAATTGTGATCTTAATAAGTTTTCAAACATGTATAATATAAAAAATAAACCTGTAATCATTTCTTCGGATGCTCATTATTTAGAGGATATGATAAAACCTAAAACTTTTTTAGGTATGGAAGATTTCTCTTGGAAAGATTTTGTAAAAGCATTAAAATGTAAAAATATAAAGTATCAATTGGAGGTGTAAGATGAAAGCACAATTAAAATTTTCAGAATATGCTCAGAACGAGGTAGAGAAGATATTAGATAAGTATGCTGGGTCATCTGGAACTTTAATTATGATTTTACATGCTATTCAAGAAAAATTTGGATATTTGCCCAAAGAGGCGTTAGAAATGGTATCAAATAGAATGAGGATTCCATTGAGCGAGATTTACGGTGTTGTTACCTTTTACTCCTTCTTTAGATTAGAACCTCAAGGTAAACATGTAATAAGGCTTTGTATGGGAACTGCATGTTATGTGAAAGGTGCTGCAGATTTACTAACTGCTTTAGAACAGATGGGATTAAAAGAGGGTAAAGTTACTGAAGATGGATATTATTCTTTGGACTTAGTTAGATGTATTGGGGCATGTAGTATGGCACCTGCTTTGATGATTGATGATGAGGTTTATGGAAGATTAACTCCCAATAAGGTAAAGAAATTGTTAGAGGATTTTAGAAAAGAGAATCCATGAAAGAATTATCTTTGCATCTTTTAGATCTTATAGAAAATTCTATTGAGGCGGGGGCAAAAAATATATTTATAGAAATAAATAAAAATAAAGAAAAAACTGTGCTAAGAATAGTAGATGATGGAAAAGGAATACCTGAGGACGTATTAAGGGATATAACTAATCCCTTTACTACAACAAGGAGAACAAGAAAGGTTGGCTTAGGAATTTCTCTATTTAATGAGGTAATTACAAATTGTGGTGGAAAACTCAATATAAAGTCGAAAGTAGGAGAGGGAACTGAGTTAATCTCTGAGTTTCCTTCTAATCATATAGATCTACCCCCATGGGGAAATTTGGCTGATACAATTTATGCTTTAATTGTTACCCATCCTGAGATTAATTTTAATTTTAAAATTAAAACAGAAAAAGGGTCTTTTGAGATATCTACTGAGGATATTAAGAGTAAGTTAGGGGGAGATAATTCATTTTTTGATCCTGAAGTTATTAGATTTATAAAATCATATCTAAATCAAAATTTAGGAGGTATAGGGATATGAAAAAGTTAACTTTAGAAGAATTGAAGAAGATTAAAGAGAAAGCCCAAAGCGATCTTCAAGCTCGCTCTCCTGAGGGAAAGGATAAAATAGTAGTTCACATGGGTACTTGTGGGATAGCAGCAGGTGCGCGCGAGACTCTTTTAGCTATTTTAGATGAGATTGAAAAGAGAAATTTGCAAAATGTTGTAGTAACTCAGGCTGGATGTATTGGTCTCTGTGAATATGAACCTTTAATATCTGTTCAAAAAGTTGGAGGTCCAAAAGTTTTATATAAGCATGTAACTCCTGAGAAGGCAAGAAAAATTATTGCTCAACATGTAATTAATGGACAGATCGTTACAGAGGATGTTTTATCAACAGAGTAAAAGAGGTGTAGAAAATTACATAGATAAAAGGAGGTTATAATAGAAATGGCAGAGAGGGCGCACATTCTAATATGCGCTGGAGCAGCATGTATATCTGCAGGTGAAGAAAGCTTTAAGTCCGCTTTAGAAAGGGAGTTAAAGGAAGCTGGCATCTACGAAGAGGTAAAGATTATAGAAACAGGATGTTTTGGTACATGTGATTTGGGACCTGTTATGGTAATTTATCCAGAAGGTACCTTTTATATCCATTTAAAACCTCAAGATGCAAAAGAGATCGTGAATGAACATCTACTAAAGGGAAGAGTTGTGGAAAGATTATTAGTAAAGGAACCAGAATTGAAGAAGCCTCTTCCAACAATAAATGATCTTCCTTTCTTTAAAAACCAGGTAAGAATTGCTTTGAGAAACGTTGGTTTTATTGATCCTTTAAACATAGAAGAATATATTGCGAGAGATGGATATTCTGCTCTGGCTAAAGTATTAACAGAAATGACGCCAGAAGAAGTTATTTCCGAGGTAAAAAAATCTGGATTAAGGGGAAGAGGGGGAGCAGGTTTTCCAACAGGATTAAAGTGGGAGCTCGGAAGAAAAGCAAAAGGAGATGAAAAGTATATAATCTGTAATGCGGATGAGGGGGATCCTGGAGCCTTCATGGATAGAAGTATTTTGGAGGGAGATCCTCATTCTGTAATTGAAGGAATGCTTATTGGTGCTTATGCTATTGGGGCCAAAAAGGGATATGTATATATAAGAGCGGAATATCCTTTAGCAATAAAGAGATTGACTTCAGCCATAGAGCAAGCAAGAAATTATGGTCTCTTAGGAGAAAACATATTAGGAAGTGATTTTTCTTTTGACATCGAAATAAGAATTGGAGCAGGAGCTTTTGTATGTGGTGAGGAAACAGCCCTTATTGCTTCTGTGGAAGGTAAGAGAGGAATGCCACGTCCAAGACCTCCCTTCCCAGTAAATTCTGGACTCTGGGGAAAACCAACTGTGATTAATAATGTGGAAACATGGGCAAATATACCTGTTATAATTCTTAAAGGAGCAGACTGGTTTGCATCATTAGGAACAGAAAAAAGCAAAGGGACAAAAGTTTTTGCTCTTGCAGGAAAAATTAATATGACTGGTTTAATAGAGGTTCCAATGGGTATAACCTTAAGAGAAATAGTTTATAATGTTGGAGGAGGAATTCCTGGCGGGAAAAAGTTCAAAGCTGTTCAGATAGGAGGTCCTGCAGGTGGATGTATTCCTGCTGATTATTTAGATACGCCTGTTGACTACGAATCTATAACTTCGCTTGGTGCTATTATGGGGTCTGGTGGATTAATAGTAATGGATGAAGACAATTGTATGGTCGATGTAGCAAAATTCTTCTTAACCTTTACCCAGGATGAATCCTGTGGAAAATGTATTCCATGTAGGGTTGGAACAAAAAGAATGTTAGAGATATTAGATAGAATAACAAAAGGTGAAGGAAAGGAAGAAGACTTGTACGAACTTGAAGAGCTTGCAAAGGTTGTGAGGAATACTTCCTTGTGTGGACTTGGAAAAGGAGCGCCGAATCCTGTGTTAACTACCTTAAAATATTTTAGAGATGAATACATTGCTCATATTAGGGATAAGAAATGTCCTGCTAAGGTATGTACTGCATTAATTCATTATGAAGTTATTAGGGAACAATGTAGAAAATGTGCTATATGTTTCAAAAATTGCCCAGTAGGAGCAATTTTCAAAGATGAAGATGGTACTTATGTGATTGATCAGGAAAAATGTACAAAGTGTGGAATTTGTTTCCAAGTATGTCCTTTTAAGGCTATTAAGAAAGAATAAACCAATCATATATAAACGGTTTTATTATCTTTGGAGAGCTGCTTTTTTGCAGCTCTCTTTTTATCAAAAATTATTTTCTTGACATTAGAAAAACGATTTAATACAATATTATAAAAACGTGTGAAAAGAGGTGGTAGATTTGTTACTTGGGATTGATGTTGGAACATCTGGGTCTAAAGCTTTATTAATAGATGAAAATGGGAATGTTATTCAGTCTTGGACAGAAGAATACCCATTACATATTCCTTATCCAGGTTGGTCTGAACAAGACCCTGAGGACTGGTGGAAGGCAACTAAGAAGGCAATTCAAATGATTATAAAAAATTCAGGTATTTCACCAAAAGATATAAAGGGAATAGGATTAACAGGTCAAATGCACGGTTCCGTTTTTTTAGATGCGAATGGTAATGTGATTAGAAGAGCAATACTTTGGAATGATCAAAGAACAGCAAAGCAGTGTGATGAGATTGTTGAGAGAGTTGGTGGAATAGAAAGATTATTAGAGCTTACTTTAAATCTTGCCTTAACAGGATTTACTGCCCCAAAAATTTTATGGTTAAGAGAGAATGAACCAGAAAATTATGAAAAAGTGAGGAAAGTTTTACTTCCAAAAGATTATATTCGTTATAGACTTACAGGTGAATATGCCTCCGAAGTTTCAGATGCTTCAGGAACTCTTCTTTTTGATGTAAAAAATAGAAGATGGTCTAAAGAGATGCTCTCTTTATTGGAAATTCCTGAGGATTGGATGCCAAGGGTTTATGAATCTCCTGAAATTACTGGAAAGGTATTACAAAGTGTAGCGGAAGAGATTGGTTTGGTTCCAGGTATTCCAGTAGTGGGAGGAGGAGGGGATCAGGCTGCTCAAGCGGTAGGTACAGGTATTGTAAGAAATGGAATTGTATCTGTAACATTGGGAACTTCAGGGGTTGTCTTTGCTCACTTGGAGAGTCCACAAAGGGAAAAAGAAGGAAAACTTCATACTTTTTGTCATGCTGTCCCTGGAAAATGGCATACTATGGGAGTGATGCTTTCTGCTGGAGGATCTTTTAGATGGTTTAGAGATGCTTTTGGGGATACTGAGATTTCTCTTTCAAAATGGACTGGAAAGGATCCGTATGAATTTCTTACATTGGAGGCTGGGAAGGTTGCTCGTGGTTCTGAAGGTTTAATATTTCTTCCCTATCTTACAGGAGAAAGAACTCCTTATCCAGACCCATTAGCAAGGGGAGTCTTTGTAGGTATTTCACTACGACATACTAAACCTTATTTTGTAAGGTCTCTTCTTGAGGGAGTTTCTTTTGGATTAAGGGATTCTTTGGAGTTGATAAAGGGGCTTGGTATTGAAATAAAGGAAATAAGAGCCTCAGGAGGAGGAGCAAGAAGTCCTCTATGGAGGCAAATATTAGCAGATATTTTCGGGACTCCTATAGTTACTATAAATGTTACTGAGGGAGCGGCATATGGTGCTGCATTGCTTGCAGGTGTTGGTGTAGGAATCTTTGATAGCGTTGAATCTGCATGTGACACAACTATTAAAGTGGTAACAAGAGAAGAACCAAATGAGAAAAATTTGAAGGCTTATGAAGAACTTTACGGACTTTACAAAGAATTATATCCTATTATGAAGGATTACTTTAGAAAATTGGCATTATGGGTAGAAAAATATCATGAAGGATAAAATCGATGTGCTTTGTGTGGGAATTGCGGTAGCTGATGTATTAGGGAAACCTATCGATTTTATGCCTGAGAAAGGCAAATTAATGTTAATTGATGAAATTACTCTAAGTACTGGGGGGTGTGCTGTAAATACTGCGATAGCATTAGCTAAAATTGGAGTAAAAGTTGGTGTAATTGCAAGAGTTGGCGATGATGGTTTTGGCGAATTCATTATATCTCAGCTTAATAAATATGGAGTAATTACAGATGGCATTAAAAAAGATTTAGAAAAGAAGACTTCCGCTACAATGGTTGCAATATCCTCTGAAGGAGAGAGAAGTTTTTGGCATTACTTAGGAGCAAATTACAATCTAAGCTTAGAGGATATTTCTGAAGAAATGTTATTAAAAACAAAAATATTGCATATAGCAGGAACTAATGTAATGCCTTCTTTGGATGGTGAGCCTACAAGAAAACTTCTAAGTATAGCCAAAAATTATAACATAATCACATCTCTTGATACCGTCTGGAACTCCCAAAATACTTGGTCTGAAAATATGGAACCTGTTTTCCCCTTTTTAGATTATTTTTTACCTAATTATGAAGAGGCAAAGGCAATATCTCATAAAAATAAACCAGATGAGATAGCAAGATTTTTCTTAGAGAGGGGAGTTAAGGTGGTAGCTATAAAGATGGGAGAAAAGGGCTCTTATGTAACAAATGGAAGAGAAGAATATCTTGTTCCTGCTTTCAAAGTAGAGGTAAAAGATACTACAGGAGCAGGGGATGCTTACGTTGCAGGTTTTTTGAAGGGTGTTCTTTTAGGTTGGGATATTAAAAATTGTGCTTTATTGGGGAATGCTTTAGGAGCTTTTTGTGTTAGAGAAGTTGGAGCATCGTCTGGAATTCCTAAATGGGAGGAAGTTTTATCTTTTATAAATGATAAACTTGTTTTCAAATAAATTTTATGCTAAAATAAATTAAAATTTTAAAGGAGGTGGTGGAAAAGTAAAAGTTTCTCTTCAACAGAGTCTCCTTTCTAATTTTAAAAGGAGGTGTCTTTCATGAAAAAGTTTCTTTTAGTAATTTCTTTAATTGTAATCTTTATCCTTATGTCCGCAACTGCTCAACAACCTAAAAAACTCGTTTTTGCCTGGATACCAAAAGCACTAAACAATCCAGTATTTGAGTTGGGAAGAGATGGAGCTTTTAAGAGAGCGGAGGAATTATCAAAACAAGGACCATATAAAGTAGAGATATTATATGTGGCACCAGTAGCCTCAGATGCTACAGAACAGGCAAGAGTAGTGGAAGATGTAATAGCAAGAAAAGTGGATGGGATAGGAATTTCTTGTAATGATCCTACCGCCTTGATAGATGTTATTAATAAAGCTGTAGATGCAGGAATTCCTGTTATGACTTTTGATGCTGATTCTCCAAAGAGCAAGAGATTTACTTATCTTGGCGTTAATAACTATGAAGGAGGAAGATGGGCTGCGAAACTATTAGTTAAAGCAATGGGAACTAAAGGCGATATTGCAATGCTCACAGGTGTTCCTGGAGCACTTAACTTGGAAGAGAGAATGAGAGGATTTAGAGATGAAATTAAACAATATCCAGACATTAAGATTGTAACAACAGTAGCCTGCTATGATGATATTAATAAGGGTGTTCAAGTAGTAGAAGAGGTTATGCAGGCATATCCAAAACTTAGAGGCTGGTTCTTTGTAGGGCTTTGGCCATTATTTGCAGAGCGTGGTTCTATGCCTCTTTGGGAGAAAGCAGCAAAAGCAAAGAAGGTATTTACAGTTGCATTTGATACTCTTCCCGTGGAATTACAACTTTTGAAAGAAGGATTACTCTGCGGACTTGTTGGACAAAAGTATTGGGGCTGGGGCTACGATACCGTAGATATCTTATATCGTAAGGTGGTAAAGGGAGAGAAGTTCCCAGATTGGATAGATAGTGGAATGGACATAGTAACAAAGAAGAATGTAGATGCAATGATTAGAGCATGGCTACTTAAAGATTTCAAGACTCCTCTTCCACCAGCATTCTAAAGAGTAAAATGTTGGGGAGGGCAAATCCCTCCCCTTTAAATATGGAGGTGTTATATTGATGGAGCCACTTTTGAGAATGGAAGGAATATCAAAATCTTTCCCAGGGGTTCAAGCTCTTGATAGAGTAGATTTTGAAGTTTATAAGGGAGAGGTAATGGGGCTTGTTGGTGAAAATGGTGCAGGTAAATCTACTCTTATGAAAATTCTTAGTGGTGCTTATAAAAAAGATAGTGGAAGAATCTATTTAGAGGGGAAAAGAATTGAAATTGAAAATCCCTTTCATGCTCAAAACTTAGGGATCAGTACCATTTATCAAGAATTTAATCTCACTCCTAATCAAACGGTAGCTCAGAACATTTTTTGTAATAGAGAACCGAAGAAAAAGGGTATATTAGGAACCTTGGGTTTTGTTGATGTAGATGAGATGGAGAAAGAGGCGAAGAAACTTTTGGATACTCTTGGAGCAAACATATCTCCAAAGGAACTTGTAAGAAACTTATCTATTGCAGAAAAGCAAATGGTTGAAATTGCAAAAGCATTATCTTTTAAGGCAAAGATAATAATTATGGATGAGCCTACTTCTGCTCTTGGTCCTGAGGAGGTAGAGAGACTCTTTAAGATAATTGAGCAGTTAAAAGAGCAAGAAATTTCAGTAATTTTTATATCTCACAGATTAGAAGAGGTTTTTAAAATTGCAGATAGAATTACCATATTAAGGGATGGTAAATTAGTAGGAGTAATGAATAAAGATGAAGCAACTATGGAAAAGGTTATATTCTTAATGGTAAATAGACCTCTTCAAGATATGTTCAAAAAAGAAGAGGCAAAATTAGGAGATGTAATTTTAGAAGTTAAAAATCTTTCAAAGAAAGGAGTAGTTGAGGATATCAATTTTAAACTTCATAAAGGTGAGATTTTAGGAGTTGCCGGGTTGGTTGGTTCTGGAAGAACAGAGATGGTTAGATTAATTTTTGGTGCAGACAAAAAGGATACAGGAGAAGTTTATTTGGAGGGTAAAAAAGTTGATATAAATTCACCAGAAGATGCTGTAAAATTAGGTATTGGACTTGTGCCTGAGGATAGGCAAAACCAGGGACTTATTTTAAACCTTGCAGTTAGAGAAAATATTGGTGTTTCAGTATTAGATAACTTGAAAAGAATATTGTTTGTAGATAGAAACAGGTTAACACAAATTGCTCAGAATTTTGTCCAAATGTTAAATATAAAAACTCCAAGTTTGCTTCAGAAGGTTTTGTATTTATCAGGAGGAAACCAGCAAAAAGTAGTTTTAGCGAAGTGGCTTGCATTAAAACCAAAAGTACTTATTTTAGACGAGCCTACGAGGGGTATTGATGTGGGAGCGAAAGCGGAAGTTCATGCGATTATGAGCCAATTAGCAAAATCAGGAATTGGTATTATTATGATATCTTCAGAAATACCCGAAGTTTTAGCTATGAGTGATAGGATCTTAGTAATGAATGAGGGTAGGATAGTTGCAGAACTTAGTAGAGAAGAGGCAACTCAAGAAAAGATAATGGCATATGCTGCAAGTGGAATAAATTCTAAGGTGAGTTAAGGAGGAGGTAATTTAATGAAAAACAGAAATTTATCGGAAAGAACTTCCCAATTTTTAAAATTCCAAAGATTTCAAGAGATTGGTATTTTAGTTATTTTATTAGCTTTATCTATATTCCTTAGTATAGCTACTCCTACCTTTTTAACCTCTACAAATATTTTTAATATTTTAAGAGCATTTTCATGGATTGCTATCAGTGCCTTTGGAATAAGTATGGTTATTATTACGGGAGGAATAGACCTGTCTGTTGGTTCTGTAATGGCTCTTTCTGGATTAATTACTGCTATGATGTTAAGAGCTAACTTAGGGGATTTTCTATCTATATTGGGAGGTTTATTAGTTGGAGCCTTTGTAGGCTTTATAAATGGCTTTTTAGTTAGCAAGACCAATCTACCTCCTTTCATTGCGACATTAGGTACTATGAATATTGCAAGAGGTTTTTGCTATGGTTTAACAGGTGGATGGCCTGTAAGGGAATTACCAAGAAGTTTTATTTTTTGGGGGCAATATGATATTCCCTTCTTTGGTATTGGAATTCCCTTGCCTGTAGTGGTAATGATAATTATTGGAATATTAACTTCGCTATTTTTAAATAGGACTTCATGGGGATATAAGATATATGCAGTTGGCGGAAATGAGCAGGCTGCAAGACTTTCTGGAATAAATACTGGTAGAATTAAATTATTGGTGTATACATTGTGTGGATTTCTTACAGCCATAGGTGGTTTATTGATGACAGCAAGACTTGGTGTTGCTGCTCCCACTGCAGCCCAAGGGTATGAATTGGATGTTATTGCAGCGGCGGTAATTGGAGGAGTATCTCTTAGTGGTGGTGAAGGAACTATATTAGGAGTTTTGATTGGTGCAGCAATAATGCAAGTTTTAAGAACAGGTATGGTGCTATTAGGTTTTCCTGCCTATTGGCAACCATCAGCTATTGGAACTATAATTATCTTAGCTATCATATTCGATCAATATAGAAAAAGAAGATTAGGACTAATGAAGTAATAGAGTAAAAAACCGCCTGCTAAAAGGAAATAAAAGTTAAATATTTAGGAGGAAGATGAAAAATGGGATTAAGGGGAGATTTATTAAGTTTACCTCTTTGGGAGGTACTTCAACTTCTTTCCTCAGGAAGAAAAACAGGTAAATTTCAAGTAGAAGATAAGGATAGAAAAGCGGAAGTATTTTTTAAAGATGGTAGAATTGTTTATGCCAGATTAGGGTTACTGGAAAATATGGATGCTCTGTTGGATTTAGCTTTGTGGGGAAAAGGAAGTTTTGTGTTTATTCCAGATGAGAAAGCTCCAAGTTTGACTTTAGATTTGGATCCTTTTGAAATATTGATAGCAGCAGCAAAATATATGGATTTAATGGATTATTTAGGAGATATGATATTATTGCCCGTAAGGGTAGATGGACTTGCGATAGAAGAAGAAGCTGTTTCATCTTCTTTTGATGGTTTGAAAAAGGTGAAAGATGTAGCAGAAGAGAGCGTTTTAGGGAAAGTAAAAACCTTAGATATTGTTAGAAAGCTAATAAGAGAGGAGAAATTGCTGAGAATCAATGAGGACCCGAAGCTCTTTTGGCTTTATATTTTTTGGAGATATTGGGTGCATGCTCTTCGGGAGTATCCTAAAATTGCAGTAAATGAAAGAACAATTAGAAGAGAGTGGCAAAATTTCTTAAATAAAAGAGAGGAAAAAGTAAAAGATATTTTTGATGATTTAACGAGTAACGATAAGGTTTCTTGGCATTATTTTTACAGACATTTAAATGAATACGAGTTGGAGCCCATAGAGAAATTTTCAAGAGAAGGAATAAAAATTTTTTTTACCTTAGGAAGAACACGAATTGATATGGTAATTGATGCTGCAAAGACTTTTGAAATATCAAACTTTATAGAAGAAAATCTAAATAACTATTATCTTTTTGTTAAACCTTATGAGTCCTTTGAGGAAGAATTTTTCTCTTGGTTTTTTGATGGAGAAAAAACCTTAAAGGAGATTTTGGATAGTTCCATATTTGAGAGGGTAAGAACTCAAAATATTCTTGGTAAGCTTTTAAAAGAAAAGAAAATAGTCTCCTTTGAAGAAGACCCAAAACTACTTCTCATATTTACTTTTTGGAGATTTTGGATAGAAGTGGTTAATTATTACAAAAAATATAATGTTTATCAAAAATTAATAACATCATGGGAAGAATTTATAGAGAGCAATATTCAAGAGGTAAAATATATTTTTGAAAATATTGTAGAAAATCTAAAACCTAACTGGGTATACTTTTACAAGAATTTACCAAAATACACAGAGGAGGAAATAAAGGGATTTATAAAGAACTCTGTAGATGTAATTTTTAAAGTTGGTGAAGAGAATTTAGGGGAAGAAATCAATAATATCTGGAATAATGCCCTTAATGCATTAAGAAAATTTCCAGTTTTCCAAAACTTAGAATTACTATATGTAAGGGAGAGAAAGAAAATTTAAATTATTGCATATTCCATAATCTTTTCTTGGGTAGCTTCCTTTCTTGATAGCTCTTTAGTAATTCTTCCCTTAGATACGACAAGGATTCTATCGGATAAGGCTAAGATCTCAGGAAGTTCCGATGAGATTAGGATTATTCCTATTCCTTCTTTTGCTAATTGATCAATTAGAGAATGAATTTCCGCCTTAGCTCCAACATCTATGCCTCTCGTAGGCTCATCTAAAATGAGCACTTTTGGTTTTAATGCGAGCCACTTTGCTAAAACTACTTTTTGCTGGTTTCCTCCTGATAGATTATTTACTTTTTGAAAGATATGTGGGGTACGTATTTTTAGCTTGTTTACAAAGTTATTTACTAACTCAAATTCTTTTTTGAAATTTATTTTCCCTTTTGGAAATATGAAGGGGAGACTTGGTAAAGACAAATTTTCATGAACTGCCATGTTAAGGATAAGTCCCTGTAATTTTCTATCTTCAGGTACAAGCCCAATGCCTAATTTTACAGCATCCTTAGGCGAATTTATCTGAACTTTTTTTCCTTCTAAATAAATTTCTCCTGATGTTTTGGGATCTGCTCCAAAAAGGGCTCTTACAATCTCTGTTCTTCCGGCTCCTACTAAACCAGCAATACCTAATACTTCTCCCTTTCTCAAGTAAAAATTAATATTCTTAATAGATCTTGATGAAAGATTCTTTACTTCTAAAATAATGTTGTCTGAGATACTAAAGGAAGCTCTTGGAATGACTCTAATGTCTCTTCCCACCATCATCTTTATTACCTCATCTATCCGTGCATTTTCTGTTTTTAATTCACCTACTCTTTTTCCATCTCTTAAAACTACAATCCTATTTGCAGTTTTAAAAACTTCCTCAAGTCTATGAGTGATAAAAATTACTGAGATTCCTTCATTTTGTAATCTTCTAATAATATCAAAAAGTCTTTCTACTTCTTTTCCTGCTAATGCAGATGTAGGCTCGTCCATTATTATTAGTTCTGATTTTAGGGCTAAAGCCTTTGCAATTTCTACGATTTGTTGTTGAGCTATAGTAAGATCCTTGATTATGGTATCAGGAGATATGTCTAATCCTACTAAATTTAGTAGATCTTTTGCTTTATTGAATGCGGTTTTATAATCAAAGGTTTTTATGAGTTTACCCTTTTTAGGTTCATTTCCTAAAAAAATGTTGGTAGCTATATCCAAATTTGGAACAAGATTAAATTCTTGATGTATCATGGAAATACCTAACTCCTGAGCATGTTTTGGATTTAATGGCTCTATTTCTCTTCCCTTAAATATGATTTTTCCTGAATCTTTTTGATAGACACCAGCCAAAATCTTCATAAGAGTAGATTTGCCTGCGCCATTTTCGCCAACAAGTGCTAAAATTTCTCCTTTATAAACTTCCAAGTCTACATTTGATAGGGCTTGAACTCCTGGAAAATGTTTTGAAATATTTTCCATTTTTAAAAGTAGTTCTTGGCTCATTTATACCACCTCAAAAAAGTTTTTAAGGGAGGGCGTATGCCCTCCCTGATTTTTTTTACCATCCTTGTACTGGAATTCCTAATTCATTTAATTTCTTTCTATATTGCTCTACAGTAAGGGCTTGGACACTCTTAATACTCTTTACATATTTATCACCAGCAACAACATCAACTCCAGTATCGATTACTCTATTTGCTGGAAGCTCTTTTAATGTAGCATCTACTCCTTTTGTTGCCATTTTGAATAATGTCTCTACACTCTTATATCCCATCATATATGGTCTTTGTCCTACGGTTGCAGCTATGACCCCTTCTTTTATTAACTGCATATGCTCAGGTGTTGTATCAAAACATACAATAATAACTTGTCCTACTTTACCTGCAGATTTTACAGCCTTTGCAGCTGCAGGACCATTAAAAGCATAAACACCAAAGAACCCTCTAAGATCAGGATAAGTTAATAGAGCTTGTTCTGCTAATGTGACAGCTCTTCCTGTATCTTCAAAATCACAAAGAGCTGGCTTTGTTACAACATTTATCCTCTTATTGCTTGCAATACCATCCATAAATCCTCTCATTCTTTCCAAAGAATTCATTGCAGTTAAAGAGCCAGTCCCTATAGCAACCTTACCACCGCGAACTCCCAATAGGTCAGACATTACTTGTCCTGCAATCTTTCCTGCAGAGTAATTATCAGTACCAATATAAACCAATCTCTTACTTTGTGGAGCATCAGTATCTAAAGTAATAACAGGAATTCCTTTTGCCATAGCCTTTTCAATAGTTGGTGCAATAGCGGTAGGGTCAGATGGAGCTATAGCAATCCCATCAACTCCCATTGCAATGAAAGATTCCATTTGCGCAATTTGTGCGGGAATATCTTCCTTTTGTGGAACGAAAAATGTTGCTTTTATACCTAAATCTTTTGCAGCTTTATTAACACCTAATTCTACTTCTGACCAATAAGGATGTACCGATTTTCCAATTACTGCCACATGGATTTCCTTAGAATAGCTAACTGAAAAAGTTAAGACTAAAGAAGCTAAGAGAACAAAAAGTAAAATCTTACGCATTTTTTACTCCCCCTTTTAATAATTTTTGGGAAAAGGAAAATTTAAATATCTCACCTCCTTTATCTCTTCCTTTTTCTCCAAATATCAAGAGTTACAGCAGTAACAATTACAAAACCCATAACCACATCATGCCAATAGGATGATATTTCCAAAAGAATGAGTCCATTGTAGATAACACTCATTATAGTTGCTCCAATAATTGTCCCTAAGATTGTACCTTCTCCCCCAGAGAGAGAGGTTCCACCGATTACTGCAGCTGCAATAGCGCTAAGCTCATATCCTCCTCCAACCCCTGCCTGACCTTGACTTAATCTTGATGCAACGATTATTCCTGTCACTCCTGCTAAAAAGGAACTTACAATGTAGGTGAATATTCTTCTATTATCCACATCTATGCCAGAAAGTCTTGCAGCCTCAATATTTCCTCCTACTGCATATAATTGTCTCCCTAATACAGTGTATTTTGTAACAAAGAAGGCAATAGAGGCAAAAAAGATAAGAATTATTAAAGGAAATGGTATACCAAGAATATCCCCTTGCCCTATAAAAAAGAATTTTTCAGGTAACCCAATAATAGGCCATCCTTTTGTTATAACAGAAGCAAGACCTCTTGCTGCTGTTAAAGTACCTAAGGTAATAATAAAAGGAGGAACATTTAATTTGGTAACAAAAAATCCATGCCAGAGACCAATAAGAGAGGATATTAAAAGAACTAAAATTATTGATATGATCATGTCTATTCCATTTTTCATAAAAAGAGCAACTAATACCCCTGTAATTGCTACTAACGAACCTACTGATAGATCTATACCTCCACCAATTATCACTAATGTTTCACCAATAGCAAGTAATCCAAAAATTGCAACTTGTCTTGCTATTATTTGGAGATTAAAAGGGGTTAAAAACCTTGGATTGATTATAGTTATTATAAGGCTGAGAACGATGAGAGCTAATAGAATGTTTAACTCACGAAAATAGAATCTTTTGGTGGTTTTAACTAAACTTTCTCTAATAATTATAATCAGCTCCTTTCTTTAACAATTACGCAACCGATTCTTAGTTTAACATTGTAAAAAATTTTTGTCAACTACTTGTTTTTCTGATCTGTAATCATTTTTAATCACCCCCAATCATAAGCACAATTCTTCCTTTCTTGCTTATCTTTAACCTCAATCTTAATATCTCAATTATTCTTAAGGCAAAATTTATGAAGCTTATTATTCCTCTCTTTAATTCCTCTTTTAATAACTTTATTCTATGCTCTCCCTTCTCTATTTTTGATGTTAAGTAAATAACTAACAATGCTCCCATAAAT
>NIRF01000003.1 GCA_002878375.1 Dictyoglomus sp. NZ13-RE01 | reverse complement strand
CAGGAGCTGGGTAGCCAAGTCCGTACGGGATAAGCGCTGAAAGCATCTAAGCGCGAAGCCCACTCCGAGATAAGGTCTCCCACGGGGAAAACCCGGTAAGGCACCTCCGAGAAGAGGAGGTAGATAGGCCGGAGGTGGAAGCGCAGCAATGCGTTAAGCCGACCGGTACTAATATGCCGAGGCTTTGGTGCCTGGCTGGTTATTATGGTAGGTCTAATTGAAGTTATAGAGGAAAGGAGGGAGGAGGTTACTGGTGATTAGAGCGGAGGGGAAACGCCCGTTCCCATTCCGAACACGGAAGCTAAGCCCTCCAGCGCCGATGGTACTGCCCTGGCAACGGGGTGGGAGAGTAGGTCATCGCCAGAGAACCTCCTCCCTATTTTTTTACCACTTTGATTTCATGAGGGTAAGGTATTCTTCTATGTCTCATTCTGATTATGCTTTTAATAAATGCCTGTGAGATCTTTTCTAACTCTTTCAATGTTAGATTAGTATTTTCCAACTGTCCATCGTTTATTTTTTCGCTGATAATTCTTCGCACAATTTTTTCTATTAATTCGGGGGTAAAATCACTGGATATATTTCTTGTTGCAGCTTCTATGCTATCTGCTAACATGACAATTGCAGCCTCTTTAGATTTTGGTTTTGGACCTGGATATCTAAAATCTTCTTCACATAGACATTTATTCTCTTGTTCTGCCTGTTTATTATAAAAATAAGTGATTACACTTGTTCCATGATGTTGCTCAATAATATCTAATATATTCTTTGGAAATTTATACCCGCTTGCAATTTTTACTCCATCTCTTGGATGATTTTTTATTATTAATGCACTTATATATGGACTAAGATAATTATGAGGATTTTCTTCATTTGGCATTAAATTTTCTATAAAGTATTGAGGTCTTTTTATCTTTCCAATATCATGGTATAAGGATGCAGTTCTAACAAGATATAAGTTTGCACCGATCTCTTCTGCAGCTCTTTCCGCTAAGTTTGCTACAATTAAACTGTGATAATAGGTTCCAGGGGCTTCAATAAAAAGTTTATGTAACAAAGGATGGTTTGGGTTAGAGAGCTCTAATAACCTTATAGGAGTAGCTAATCGGAATATGCTCTCTATGAACGGTATTATGCCTACTGTAAGGATGGAAGATAAAATAGGATTAATGATAATATTTATGATATCGGAGAGTTGAATATATTCACCTATTATATAATTATTGAATAAAACTATCAGGATATTGCCCAAAACTAAGTATAAAGATATAGTGAAAAATCTTATTCTGTCTTCAATTTCCCTTAAAAAATAGCTTATTGTGAGAAGATTAATTAAAGATAAAACAGAAAAAGATAATGATGAGGTTAATAAACCAAATATTACAGAAAGTTGTGTTCCAAGGAATATAGTATAAGAAACGTTTAGAAAAGACATAGATAGCATAAATACAGTAGAGATGGGGGTTATATATGTGGCAAATATAGAGAAAAGTTTAATTAAAAATAGACCTAAAGAAAAGAGAAACTGGGACAAAAGGAAAGTATTAATATCTAAATCCTGGATAAATTTAGGCAAAAATAATTTTTGAAAAATTTGTAAGATCAAAACTAATCCGAATAAGCTTATCAATTTTAGTATATTTCTGATTGAAGTTGTTAGACCAAAGGCTTCAAGGATTTTATATTTTTTATCATCAACAATATCTCCCTTTTTTATTATAATGTCTCCCTTTGATATAAGTTTCTCCACTGGTCTTATGGATCTTAATAATTCTTGCTTTTTAGCCTCTGTCTCCTTTTCATCTATAAACATATTTGGAGTAATTAATAGATTAGAAAGTTCCTCTGCAATATAGCTGGGAAAAGAAAATTCTTTCTTCAGAAAATTAGCAAAGTCCCTTTTCTTTTTTATAACGTCTTCCTGTGTTATACCTTTTGCATAAATATCGGATAACCACACTTCTATTCTTCTTTGGATTAGGTTCAATTTTTGCTTATTAATTGAAGATAAATACTTTTTAGAAGCACTACTGATTCCTGTTTGTTCTGAAAGGATTTTGTCTAAGCTATCAAGGATATTTAAAATAATATTTTGATCAATCTTATAAATGGGTTTAAATTGAGATAAAAGTAGATTTTTAATCCTCTCTGTTTCTTCTTTATCAATATATACTAATGTTCTTGGGGCTTCTATATTCCTTACTGCCACATCACCTAATTTTATAGGAGGAAATATGAGTAGATCTAAGGATAGAATCAAAAGATTAAGTATGGCAAAAGCAGTAAAAGAAACAGAAAAGACTTTTTTAGTTAAATTTTCTTTTATTCTCCTTGTAATTTCTGAAAACCTATAATTCTTTTTATTTATTTTCCTCATACTGATGTATTTAATTTTAACATTTATTGACCTAATTTTCACTATAGGATATAATTGAATGTGGACTGGGGAGTAGCCAAGCTGGTAAGGCAGCGGACTTTGGATCCGCCATTCGCTGGTTCGAATCCAGCCTCCCCAGCCAA
Source organism: Dictyoglomus sp. NZ13-RE01 (assembly GCA_002878375.1). Lineage (NCBI taxonomy): Bacteria > Pseudomonadati > Dictyoglomota > Dictyoglomia > Dictyoglomales > Dictyoglomaceae > Dictyoglomus > Dictyoglomus sp. NZ13-RE01. Next base: position 144,271 of record NIRF01000003.1, on the reverse strand, counting down.
TTTTAGTTTATATGAAACCTATGAAAGATTGGGTAGTAGCAATACTTTCTGCAGGACAAGGAAAAAGAATGAAGACTGATCGCCCCAAGGTTCTACATCCTTTAGTGGATCGTCCCATTCTTTATTACATATTTGAAGCAGTTTCTTCAATTACGAATAATATATACATTGTTATAAGCCCAAAATTATATAATGTTTTGTATGATAAGATTAATGTTAACTTTGTCGTACAAGATGAACCTTTAGGGACTGGCGATGCTGTAAAAAGGCTATTACCATATTTAAAAGAATTTAATGGGAATATTTTGGTTCTTCCAGGGGATGTACCTTTAATTAAAAAAGAAACCTTGGAAAGATTATGTCTTATTCATGAAAAGGAAAATAATGCTTGTACAATTTTGACTACTGTAGTTGATAATCCATCAGGTTATGGCAGAATAGTGAGGGATGAAAAGGGGAATATAGTGAAAATTGTAGAAGATAAGGATGCAACTTTGGAAGAAAAGAACATTAAAGAAATAAATACTGCAATCTATGCTTTTGATTGGAATAAATTAAAGGAGGTTTTGCCTTATTTAAATAATAATAATGCACAAAAGGAATATTATCTTCCGGATGCTTTATCGTTACTTTTAAAAAGAGGGGAAAAAGTAAATTCTTTGACTGTTGAAAACTGGGAAGTATTAGGTGTTAATAGTCAAAAAGAATTAGCAAATTTACATAAAGTTTTTACAGGCAAGATAAATGAAAAATGGATGGATGCGGGTGTTACTATTATTTCTCCTGATACGGTGACTATAGGAAAGGATGTTCTATTAGAAAATGATGTGATAATTTACCCAAACTCAGTAATGTTAGGAAGGATTATAATTAAAAAAGGGAGCGTAGTTGGCTATAATGTATACATTAAGAATTATACTATTGGGGAAAAAGTAGAGATTGGACCTAATTCTTTTATATCATGTAATAAATCTAAAGAAGAAGGAGATTAGAAGAAATGGGACCTAAATGTTTAGCTCTTTATAGTGGTACTTCTAATCCTGAGTTAGCTAAAGAAGTGGCTGATTATTTAGGGGTAGAATTGGGAGAGATTGAGATTCGTAGATTCTCTGATGGTGAGATTTACGCAAGAATTGTAAAGAGTGTTAGAGGGGCAGAGGTTTATGTAATTCAGTCTTTGGGAACTTCAGTTAATGAATATTTTATGGAGCTATTAATCATAATTGATGCATTAAGACGAGCCTCTGCAAGTGCTGTAACTGCTGTCATTCCTTATTTTGCTTACGCAAGACAGGATAGGAAAACAAAGTCAAGGGAGCCTATTTCAGCAAAACTTGTGGCAAATTTATTAACCGTAGCTGGGGCTTCAAGGGTAGTTACAATGGATTTACATGCTGGACAGATTCAAGGATTTTTTGATATTCCTGTGGACAATCTTACTGCATTACCTTTATTTTCCAGATATTTTCAAGATATGGATCTAAAAGATCCTGTAGTTGTTTCTCCTGATATTGGTGGTGTTGCAAGGGCAAAATCATTAGCAAATAGACTTCACACACCATTAGCTATAATATATAAAAGGAGACCTGCACCAGAGGTGGCGGAAGTGGAAGAGATAATTGGAGATGTAAAAGATAGGGATGTTATAATTTGTGATGACATAGTTACTACAGGAAATACTTTATTTTCTGCTGCTAAGCTTTTGAGAGAGAGGGGAGCAAGGGATATTTATTCCGCAGTAACTCATGGTATATTAACAAATAATGCTCCTGAAGAATTGCAGAAGTCTGAGATTAAGGAATTAGTTGTAACAAATACTATTCCAATAAAAGAATGGAAAAGAGTGCCAAAATTAAAGGTACTCTCTGTTGGTAATCTATTAGGAGAAGCGATTAGACGAATATCTAATAATGATTCTTTAAGTTCATTATTTGACTGAAATAATCTTAGAAGGAGGTATAGGATATGGAAATATTAGAAATTAAAGCAAGTAAAAGAGAAAAATTAGGTAAGGAATGGGCTAAAAAATATAGAAGAGAGGGTAAAATACCTGCCATACTTTATGGAGCCCATTTAGAGGGTAGTATTCCTTTGGTTCTTGAGAAAAAAGAAGTTCAGAAACTTTTTAGTAGAAAAGCAGAAACAGAACAGCACATTTTAAAGATCACAATAGAGGATAATAGCAATACAAGAGTAGAAACCGCACTATTACAGAGCTATCAGATAGATCCATTGACTTCCTCAATCATACATATTGATTTTCATGCAGTAAGTTTGGATGAGGTTGTTGATACCTATGTACCAATTGTTTTAACTGGAGAAGCTGTGGGAGTGAAGAAGGGTGGAGTATTACAGCATGGAATTACTGAAGTTTATGTAAGAGCCCTTCCTTTAGATATTCCACCTCATATTGAAGTAGATATAAGTGATTTGGATATAGGTGACTCTATTACTATAGGAGATGTTAAAGTGTCTGAAAAGGTAAAGATCCTTACGCCTGTAGATGAGGTTGTAGTTTCTATTTTACCTCCTCAGAGAGGAGAAGTTGAGGAGACTGCTACATCAGAAGCATCTACTTCTGAGACTACATAAATTGGAGGGAAAAAATGATTAAAATTGTTACAGATAGTACTTCTGCGTTACCAAAGGATTATGTGGAAGAACATGGAATTTATGTGGTTCCATTGAAGGTGGCTTTTGGGGATGAAGTTTATAGGGATGGTGTAGATATTTTCCCTGATATGTTTTTCAAAAAGATTAAGGAGACAGGAATATTTCCAAAAACATCCCAGCCATCGGTGGAGGAATTTTACCAAACATATTCCGACATTTTTAATAAGTATCCCGATGTAGAAGGTGTAATTTCAATACATATATCTTCTGGTTTGAGTGGAACGATTGGCTCTGCAAATTCTGCCAGAGAGCTTCTTCCTGAATATAAGGAAAAAATTTATATAATAGATTCGAAGATCACTGAATTTGCTCTCGGTTTAATAATTATTCAAATGGTGAGAGCTATTGAGAAGGGGATGTCTTTAAAAGAGCTCTTAGATTTTACAAATAAAATGTTAAATAACACAGAGGTTCTTTTCACAGTAGATACTTTGGAGTATCTATATAGAGGTGGAAGAATTGGAGCTGCACAAGCATGGATGGGTAGTATTTTACAAATAAAGCCCATTCTTGAGTTAAAAAACGGAATAATTGAACCTGTTGAGAGAGTCAGAACTAAACAGAAGGTAAAGGATAGAATTTTAGAAATTATGAAAGAGAGAGTGGGAGATGTACCGGTAATAACAGCATTAGCTTATTCAGATAATTATGAAGAGGTTAAAGAAATATCTGAAGAAGTTAAGAAGAAGTTTAATGTTTTAGAATTATTCCTTGCTTCTTTTAGTTGTACTATTCTTTCTCATATAGGACCAGGTTCCTGGGGAATTATTTGTTTGAAAGGAGAGTAATGAGAAAATTGACACAACAAATTGTAGATGATTTAGATAAACTATTAGCTATATTTCCAGAGGATATTAAGAAAAGATTGGAAGAGGATCCTGATATAAAGGACCTAATAGAGGTTGTTTTGGATCTGGGAAGAGAAGTTGAAGCAAGATTTTACAAGAAAAATGTTATCTTTCATGGAAGGTATACAACAGAGGAAGATATAAACTATATTTTATCCCGTGTTGGTGAATTTAGTGGAGATAAAAGGGCTGGAATTGAAAGAACCCTTCATAGAATTTCTGCTATTGAAAATAGACATGGTAGGATTATAGGATTGACCTGTAGAGTGGGGAGAGCAGTTTTAGGTACTGTGGATATTATAAGAGATGTAATAGAAACTGGGAAAAATATATTGCTTCTTGGAAAACCTGGGGTAGGAAAGACAACCTTATTAAGAGAAACTGCAAGGGTTTTAGCAGATGAGTTAAATAAAAGGGTGATAATTATAGATACCTCAAATGAGATTGGAGGAGACGGAGATATTCCACATCCAGCCATAGGAAGAGCAAGAAGAATGCAGGTTCCAAATCCAGCTAAACAACACGATGTAATGATAGAAGCTGTAGAAAACCATATGCCTGAGGTAATTGTAATTGATGAGATTGGAACAGAGTTGGAGGCAAAAGCGGCAAGAACCATTGCAGAGAGGGGAGTCCAACTTATAGGAACCGCTCATGGAATAACTTTGGAGAACTTGCTTTTAAATCCTACATTATCCGATCTTGTAGGAGGAATTCAGGCAGTTACTTTAAGTGATGAGGAAGCAAAAAGGAGAGGTACTCAAAAGACTGTTTTAGAAAGAAAAGCTCCTCCTACTTTCGATATAGTAATAGAAATACAAGAACGAGATAGATTGGCGATTCATCATGATGTAGCAAAAACTATAGATGCCATGTTGAGAGGATATATGATACCTCCTGAGATTAGAATAAGAACTCCGGAGGGAAAGGTAGAGAAAATATATGTTCCTCCTACAAAATCTCCTGAGGAAGAGGCGAAAGTTAGCTTAGAAGGAAAGAAGCCTGAGATTTTGAAAATATTCCCATATGGTATTAGTAGAAATAAGTTGGAGAAAGCCATAAGAAATTTAAATGTTCCAGCTTACGTGGTAAGGAATCTTTCTGATGCTAATTGTCTTTTGTTGTTAAAAGCCCATCAAAAAAGAGCAAAAGATTTAATTAATGAAGCAGAAAAGAGAAATATGGTCATTTCTGTTTTAAGGAGCAATACGGTTACTCAAATGGAGAGATTTCTGAGCGAGCATTTTAAAGTAGGAACATCGAGAAGTGCAGAGGAAGAAAGGGCGTTAAGGGAAGCAAGAGAAGGAATAGAGTATGTTTTAACTCATGAAGAGCCTTATGAGCTTTCACCACAACCGGCTTATTTAAGAAGACTTCAACATCAATTAATTCAGGAGTATGGATTAAGGTCTGAAAGTGTAGGAGTAGAACCAAATAGAAAAGTAAAAATTTTCCCCTATTAAATTAATAATGAAAAACTTATTTATCACATTAGAAGGATTAGATGGGTGTGGAAAGACCACACAAGCTAAACTTCTTAAAGACTATTTAGAAGAAAGAGGACATATAGTCTATCTAACAAGAGAACCTGGCGGAAGTAAGATAGGTGAAAAAATCAGGGATATCTTATTGGATTCAAATATGAAAATACACCCTTGGACAGAAGCATTGCTATATCTTTCTGCCAGGTTAGAGAATACTTTGATAATAAAAGAGAGGCTGAAAGAAGGATTTACTGTTATTTGTGAAAGGTATATTGATTCGACTATAGCTTACCAAGGTTATGGAAGAGGACTTCCTATTGATGAATTAAAAAGATTAAATAACTTAGTTACTTTTGGTTTAAAACCACATTTAACCATATTACTTGATATTGAACCTAATATAGCTCTTCAAAGAAAGAAAAATTTAGATAGAATTGAGAAAGAAGGTTTGGAATTTTATAATAAAGTAAGGATTGGTTATTTGAAAATTGCTGAAGAGGAGAAAGATAGAGTTTATATAGTCAAGGCGGAAGGAGAAACTAAAGAGATTAGTAAAAACATTTTTCAGATTATATCTAAAATATTTAATGAGGTGTGAAGATGAAACTTGTTTTTGCAATTATTCAAGGAGAAGATTGGAAGAAGGTAAGGGAGATATTTATTGAAAAAAATCTCCCATTAACCTTCTTCAAAAGTAGTGGGGGTTTTTTGCAAGAACCAAGTATTACTCTTCTTACAGTAATAGAAGAAGAAAGATTAGAAGAAGTTTTAGAAATATTGAGAGAAAACTGTAAGGAGAGGGAAAAAATAATTATACCTCCTCTTCCTTCCATAGAACTTTTAAGAAGTGTGCCAATGCCTGTAAAAATTAAGGTGGGTGGAGCCATAGTTTTTGTTATGGATGTTTCCTATTTTGAGAAGATATAATGGCTTTTAAAGAGATTATAGGACAGAATTTAGCAATAAGTATATTAAGGAAAAGTATAAAAGAAAATAGGTTGGTTAATACCTACCTCTTTGTAGGACCAGAGGGGGTAGGAAAGAAGCAAGCTGCAATTTCTTTTGCTCAAGCATTGAATTGTCCTGTTTTACCAGGGGAAGGATGCGGAGAATGTCTTACTTGCAGAGAAATAAAGAATTTTAATTTTCCAGATCTACTTTATTATGAGCCGGATGGCATGTGGTACAAGATACAGCAGGTAAGAGAAATGCGGAGGGAGATTTATCTAAAACCACTTCAGAGTAAGTGGAAAATTGTTATATTAGACTCAGCCCATCAATTGAGGAATGAATCTGCCAATGCTTTATTAAAGTCTCTGGAGGAACCACCTTATTATACTATCTTTATTCTTTTAGCTTGGCGTCCTGAAATGCTTCTTCCAACTATTATATCTCGAAGTCAGATAATAAACTTCACATATCTTAACAATGATGAATTAAGACAGGTATTTAAAAATGTGCCTGAGGAAAAATTAGATATTATTATTGCCCTTGCTCAGGGAAGTCCTGGAAAAGGATTTTACTGGTTAGAGGAAGAAAATTGGAATAGAAGAGAAGAATTTTTTAAATATCTTTCACAGTTGAAAAAGGAGGAATTACTTCCAGTTTTTGACTTAGTGGATTTTTTGGCGGAGGATAAGAAAGTAGATAACATTCTTCCACTTCTTGAGTTACTATTGTTTTGGTGGAGAGATTTATTGTTTTGGAAGTTATTCCAAAAAGAGGAATTTATTACTCAAAGAGACTTTATTGGAGAAATAGTAAGAAAATCTCAAGATTATAGTTTGGACAAGCTTAGAAGAAATTTTAGAAGCACCCAGGATGCCATAAGAGGAATAAGAAATAATGCTAATTTACTTTTAACTTTAGAAACTTTATTCATTAGAACAGGGGTGTTAGCATGAAAGAACCATTATATATAGTAGGGGTTAGACTTAGGAGTTTTAAGGTTTATTATTTTTCTACAAAGAAGGCTGATCTAAAGCCAGGCGATTGGGTTATTGTAAAAACTGTACAAGGAACAGAGGCGGGTACTGTTGCAATACCTCCTTTTATACCTCCTGATAATTTTGAACCTGTAACTCCTCTAAAACCAATACTTAGGAAGGCGAACGAGGAAGATTTAGAAAAAATTAAGAGGTATAGAGAGGAGGAGAAAGAAGGAGTAATATTGGCTCAAAAGAAGGCAGAAGAGCTTGGGCTTCCAATAAAAATACTTGCTTGTGAAATAGCCTTTAATTATAGCAAAATAACATTTCATTTTGCATCAGAGGAAAGAGTTGATTTTAGGGAATTAGTAAAAGAATTAGCAAATCATTACAAAACTCGTATTGAACTTCATCAAGTAGGAGTAAGAGATGAAGTAAGATATTTGGGTGCGATAGGTATATGTGGAAGAGAAGTTTGTTGTCATTCATTTTTACCTGAATTTAACTCTATATCTGTGAAGATGGCAAAGGAGCAATCATTAGTTTTAAATCCCATTAAAATTTCTGGAGTATGTGGAAGATTAATGTGTTGCTTGGCTTATGAGTATGATGTTTATCAAGAGATAAAAGCCTCTTTACCGCCAAAAGGTGCTGTTGTACAAACCCCGCAAGGAGAAGGAGTGATTGTAGACCATCATATCCCTTTGAATAAAGTTATTGTAGAATTTGAAGAAGGGGGAAGAGAATTTTTCTCCCCTAACGAAGTTAAGGTTATTCAAGTAAAAAATGAGAATGGTCATAAACACGAGAAAATAATAGAAAAGATCTTTGATATTTTAGAAGATAAGGAAGATTAATGTTAAAGAATGAGGATATAAAAAGCCTTTTAGAAAGCTTAGAAGATTTAAGACTAATAAGAACGTTAAAACTAAGAGGTTATAGTATAACAGAGAGTTGTTCTTTAGAAAGGGTGATACTTCCGAGAATTAAAAATAATGAAGTATTAGAAAAATATTATGATCTTCTTTTCCATTATAGATTTAGAAGACTTCTTAGTGATATTATTCAAGTAAGAAATCAAAATGAGATAAACTTAGATTTACTACTCACTCGATGGAGTTGGGATGAAATTTCAGATTATTTTGAATTACTGGTTGATTGGGGAATTTTGCAAAAAGATGAGAATAAGTATTATTTTATGTATGGTGTAGATAATTTTGGTGAGACCTTGGAATGGTTTATATCTCGTATATTGAGAAAGGAGTTTTTATTACCATCTTTTTGGGGAGTAAAGCTTTTGGATATTTTTGGTGGAGGAGACTTTGATGTTTTAAGCCTGTTGGAAAATTATCTTGTTTATATAGAGTGCAAGACAAGCCCTCCCAACAATGTAAGATTGAGAGATCTGTGGGAATTTTTAAGAAGAAGGGAAGTCTTAGGGTCAAATCTTACTATTTTTTTGATTGATACAACATTAAAGGTGGAGAGAAATATTATTGAGAATTTGAAGGATTTATTAGATAAAAGATTCGCAAAGGATAAAAACAATATACCCGTTAAGGAAAAGGAAGGAATTTATTCCTTTAATAATGATCTTTTTATACTTCAAGCAAAAGGTGATTTTGTTAATAACTTTCAATATATATTTAGAAATTTTTTGAAGAGTAAAGTCTAATGGAACAGGGAAAGTTTTTTAAAGAGGAAGAGAAGTTTCAGCCTCTTGCTCATAGAATAAGACCAAGAAGTTTTGAAGAGTTGGTAGGTCTTGAAGAGATTATTGGGGAAAATTCTTTTTTGAGAAAAGCTATTAAAAGGGGTTATCTCCCCTCATTGATAATATACGGACCTCCAGGAACAGGAAAGACAACTCTCTCTCTTTTATTAGCTCAATCCATAAAGGCGGACTTTATTGAGTTGAATGCTGCAATAGTAGGAATTTCAGAACTAAAGGATGCCTTACAAAAAGCTAAAAGAAATTTAGAAATGTTTAAGAAATCAACAGTTATATTTCTTGATGAGATTCATCATTTTAATAAGTTACAGCAGGATGTTTTGCTTCCATGGATTGAAAAGGGGCTAATAGTACTTATAGGAGCTACCACTGAAAATCCATTTTTTACTTTAAATTCTACGTTACTTTCTCGTTGCAGATTAGTTGAGCTAAAACCATTATCTTCTGAGGATATAAGGAAAATTATTCATAGAGCTCTATCTGATAAGGAAAGAGGTTTAGGAGGTCAAAATATAATATTGGAGAAAGAGGCGGAGGATGAAATAATAAGGTTTGCCAGTGGAGATGCCAGAGTCGCTTTAAACACATTAGAACTTGCCTCTTTTATCGCTAATCCTGATGATAATGGAATAATAAGGATTGATCTTAAGATTATAGAAGAAGTAACCCAAAAAAGAATTTTTAGATATGATCAAAAGGGAGATGAACACTATCATGTTATATCCGCTTTTATAAAAAGTATAAGGGGCTCTGATCCTGATGCTGCGATTTATTGGCTTTCAAGAATGCTCCTTTCCGGAGAGGATCCCAGATTTATAGCAAGAAGATTACTTATCCATTCAGCGGAGGATATTGGTTTGGCAGATCCCATGGCAATGCTAATTGCACAGTATGCTGCTTTTGCTGTGGAATATATAGGAATGCCTGAGGCACAAATTCCTCTATCTGCTGCAACTCTTTATCTTGCACTTTCTCCGAAAAGTAATAGTGCAGTAATTGCAATAAATAAGGCTAATGAATATCTTAAAAAATACGGTCCTTCCCCAGTCCCTATTCATCTAAGGAATCCCTCTTTTAGAGGAGCAGAAGAATTAGGATATGGTAAGGATTATAAATATCCTCATGATTATCCTGGGCATTTTGTAGAGCAGGATTATTTACCTGAGGGTGTAAAAGAGCGATTTTACCAGCCCTCTGAAGAAGGTATGGAAAAGATATTCAAGGAAAGGGTGAAAGAATTATGGAAAGAAAGATTTGGAAAATAATATTTTTATTAATCGTATTTATAATTTTTGTTGGTGGTTGTAAAGAACAACCAAAAGAAGAAAATAATAAGGTTCTAGAGAGTGTACCTTCTAAGATTGAGGTTGCTTATTCTGACGAAGCCTTCGAAGATTTCTTAATTAATTATCATAATGAAGTGAAAAATTATGAAAAGATTGTAAGGGTAAAGAAAACAAATGATTATGAGGTATCGTGGGTTAAGTATGAGATTTATTTGGGAAGGACCTTTGAAGATGAAAAAAATAAGCTTTTAAGCTTTTTAGAGGAAAGAAAATTAAATTATAACCTTGAAAAGACCACAAAATATAATAAGGTATCTGTAGATTATATATACACCTTACCGAATAATGATAGTATTAATTTAGATATTTTTGACTTATATTTTCCTTTTAAAAAGAATGTTCAGATACAAAAAAAGCATGAGAAGCCTTTATTAGCAATTGTTGTAGATGACTTTGTAGAAAAGAATTATTGGACGGATCTTATTTTTTCCCTAACTTACACTTTAAATATTGCAATAATTCCTAATTCAAAAGCTTTAGAATTAGCAAAAGAGGCAGAGAAGAAAAATTGGTATGTAATTATGCACATGCCTATGGAATCTATAAGTTACCCCAAAGATGCTAAATATTTAATCTCTACTCCAATAATGACTGGAATGAGTAAAGAGGAGATAAGAAAAGTAATTGATAAAAGTTTAGAATATTTTAAGGGATTTCCTATTGAGGGACTTAATAATCATATGGGGTCTAAAGTAACTCAAGATGAGGAAACAATGAGCAATCTTTACGATGTTTTAAAGGAAAAGGGACTATTCTTTTTAGATAGTAAAACAATTGCTAAAAGTGTGGGAAGGAAATTGGCTAAGGAAAAGGGCATAGAGTTTTTAGAAAATAATTTATTTTTGGACCATGAAAATGATGAGAAAAAGATAAGATATAGATTTCAACAAGCTAAATATTTGGCAAAAAAGTTAGGTAGAGCAATAGTAATCTGCCATGTAAGACCAAAAACTATATATGTTATGAAGGAATTAGAAAAAGAAAACTTTTTTGAAGATGTAGAACTGGTAAAGCTTAAAGATTTATTGTCTTCAGAATCAAACCCTCCTTTGAAGGAATAGAGATAATGTCTTTGTAGATTTTTTCATCTAATAAGTTTTTAAAAATCATATTTTTTGGAAGTTCAATTACTTTTTCTACTTCTTCTTGATTAATTAATACAAGGATTTTTTCTTCACCATAAGTTTTCCAATAAGATAATACTGGGGAAGAAAATGGAACATACTTTCCTTTATATAAGCTTGGATGATTTTTCCTAATATTTACAATCTTTTTATAATAGGAGAATAATTCGAGATCTTGCTTTTCTTCATCCCAAATCATAGGAAGACGATTGTATTCATGCAGGCTTCTACCATTTTCTAATATATCTCTATATTGATTTAACCCGATTTCTGTCCCATAATAGATTATCGGTGTTTCATTTTGAGTAAATTGGAAAATAATTGCTAATTTTAGTATTTTCTTATCTTTAGCTACCCATAAGAATCTATTTGAGTCATGATTCTCTAAAAAAGAGACCATTTTAAATTTGGGATTAAAGTATTCTCTTTTAGTAAGTAAAATTGCATTGAATTCATTTGGTCTCCACTTTCTACCTATAAAAAACTCTCTTATCATACTGAATAAAAAGAAATCTAATGCTCCATCAAGTTTGCCCTCAAAGGATTTTAATTTTTGTGGAGTATCGATAATCTCTCCAAAATGAAAGGTGTCTGGAAATTCATTCTTTATTTTAAACCAATAATCCGTCCAAAAATCTAAAACAGGACCTATAGCATAGTCTAATCTATATCCGGAAATATTAAAATTTTTTATCCAGTATTTGGCGCTTTCTATAATGTAATCTCTTGCTTCTTTATATCTAAGGTCTATTTTGGGCATTGATTTTGCTCCTGGAAAAGTCTCGTACAATTCATCTTGAAAAATAAACCATTTTCTATACATACTATTAGGATTTTCTAAAGCCTCTTGAAATATAGGATTTTGGATTGACATATGGTTTGGCACAAAGTCTAAGAAAATTCTAATCCCTTTATTAAAAGCTTTATCAACTAAAATTTTTAGATCTTCTTTTGTCCCTTTTATTGGATCTATTTCAAAATAGTCGATGATGTCATATCCATGATAAGATGGGCTTTTGAATATGGGTGAAAGCCACAGTGCATTTACTCCTAAATCTTCGATATAGTCTAAATGTTCAATAATTCCTTTTAAGTCTCCACCCCATTTAGTTTTTAGATTTTCTTGATAAGGAACTGGTTCTTTTCCTTTTGCAAATCTATCAACAAAAATATGATAGATTATAGTTTCATCGATCCAGTTTGGTTGTGAAAAATTGTCAACACTGAAAGAGTAAATATTATCATCCTTTTCAACCTTATATCTTATAATTGTATTTTCTTTTTGTCCTGGTATAACTCCTTTATAGATTTTTATAAAGTTCCATAAAGTATCATCCCATATTATTTCATCTAAGTATAGATTTATTTTCTCATCACTATCTTTTGGCTCAGAACCGTCCTTAGTGTAATAGAGAGTTAGCTTATCTTCAAAAGAATCAGATCCCATAGAAAAGTAAATTTCAATATCCTCATTTGGTGAGGGATCTGAGGGAATTATCTTCCACAAATTTATCCTATTAAGCTCTTTTTTTCTCCTTTCTAATAGATATTGGACTTCCTTCAAATTTCCAAAGATATTATCATCAAAGCTACTCATTTTTCTCCTCCTTAAATTAACACGTGTTATTTGGATATTATATCATAAAAATACTTTTATAGGTTTTGAATTTAATGCTAAAATAAATCCAAATTAATTAGGGAGGAGTATATTATGATTTTGGTCTGTGGGGAAGCCTTGATTGATTTTACTCCTAAAAAATTTGGTGATGAAATAGGTTATGTTCCACATCCTGGAGGGTCCCCTTTTAATGTGGCTATTACCTTAGGAAGACTCAAAGCGGATGTCTCTTTTTTCGGAAAGATCTCTTACGATATTTTTGGGGAAATGTTATTTTCTTTTCTTAAAGAGAATAATGTGGATACAAGATATTTATTAAGAGGAAGAGAACCTACTACTCTTGCCTTTGTGATTATTGGTCCTGATAATGAGCCTCATTTTGTATTTTATGGGGATAATTCTGCGGATAGTTCTATAAGATCTGAAGAACTACCTTATTCTTTTTCTTCTGATATTGCATTAATGCATTTTGGCTCTATTTCTTTAATAAGGGAGCCTGGGGCATCTACATTGGAAAGCCTGATGGAAAGGGAGAAGGGAAAAATTTTAATCTCATTAGATCCTAATGTGCGTCCCATACTTATTCATGATAAGGAGAGGTATATTGAAAGGTTGGAAAAGTGGGTTTCTTGGTCAAATTTAGTTAAGATGAGTAGAGCGGATTTAGAATGGCTTTATCCTGGACTTTCTTTAGAAGAGATGGCCCAAAAATATATTGGACTTGGTGTAGATATTGTAGTAGTAACATTAGGTGAGAGGGGATCAAAAGCTTTTACAAAGGATGGCTCTATTGAAGTTCCTGCATACAAAGTAAAAGTAGTAGATACTGTAGGTGCAGGAGATTCTTTTATGGGGGGTCTTTTATATTGGTTTTGGAAAATTGGTAAGCTTAATATAAAAGAGTTTAATAGTATTTCTCTAAAGGATATTGAGGAGGGACTAAAGTTTGCCTCTAAGGTTGCTGGTTTAACTTGTACTCGTGCAGGAGCAAATCCTCCTTATTTAGAAGAGTTAGATTGAAAAAAATACTTTTATCCTATAAACTTAAAAGAAAAAAGAGGAGGTTATTAATTAGTTTAATATGAGTTTAATTTGGTTTTTATTAGTTTTTGCGGTTTTGACGATACCGCACGAATTTGGTCATTTTATAACTGCAAAGTTGTTTGGTGTAAGAGTATATGAGTTTGCTATAGGATTTGGTCCTAAAATTGTTGAGTTTTCAAAAAAGGCTACAAAGTATACCTTGAGACTTATTCCTATCGGTGGTTTTGTTAGAATGGCTGGTATCGATGATTTGAATGAGGAAGTAGACATACCTGAGGAGGAGAAGTTTACCCAGAAATCTCCAGGCAGGAAAATTTTAATTCTACTTTCAGGTCCATTAATGAATTTTGTTTTAGCTATTTTTGTTTTTACCTTAGTTTTTCTCTTGGGTGTACCATATCCTATACCAAAGGTAAAGGATGTGATTTCTGGAAAGCCTGCTTATTTAGCTGGGATTAGGCCAGGGGATAGAATTGTTTCAATAAATGGCATAAAAATTCAAGATACGGAAACTGCGGTGAAAATAATAAGAGAAGCGGTACCAAGCAAAGATAAAATTAATCCTATAGTTTTAGAAATAGAGAGAGAGGGAAATATACTTTATTTTAAGGTAACTCCAGAATGGGATGAGGAACGAAAAGGAGGCTTTATAGGAATAGCCTTTGATTATGAGATTAAAAAATATCCTCTTTTCTTAGCAATAAAAGAAGGTTTTAATGCCTTTGTTACCGTTATAGCATTAATCTTTACAGTAATTATTATGTTGTTTAAGGGAGCTCAAGGTATTACTGTTACAGGTCCTATAGGTATTGCAAAACTAACAGGAGAAGCTGCGTCTTCCGGTTATCAGACTCTTCTAAACTTTATAGGGCTTTTTAGTGTACAATTAGGAATATTTAATCTTATCCCATTTCCTGCTTTGGATGGAGGAAGAATTTTATTTGTTATAATTGAAAAGATCAGAGGAAGACCAATAGAAACAAAAAAGGAAGAGATTGTTCATTGGATTGGTCTTCTAATTCTCCTCTTTTTAATGCTACTTGTAACCTTTTTTGATATAAAGAGGCTTGGCAAATAGTGGGAAGAAAAACAAAAGTAGTCAAAGTTGGTAATATTTTCTTGGGTGGAGATAATCCTATAAGGGTTCAATCTATGACAAAAACCCCTACTACAGATGTAAAAAGAACCCTAATGCAGATTTATAGGCTATATAAAAGGGGATGCGAACTTGTTAGAATAGGTGTTCCTGATAAGGAGTCTGCTATTTCCTTAGGCAAAATAAAAAAGAAGAGCCCAATCCCTATAATAGCGGATATACACTTTGACTATAGATTAGCATTGATAGCTTTAGAACAAGGAGTAGATAAATTAAGGCTTAATCCAGGCAATTTGAAAAATCCTAAGTACATATCTTTAATAGCAAAGGAGGCAAAAGCAAGGGGAGTTCCTATTAGGGTGGGTAGTAATTCTGGATCTCTAAGTCCAGATATTTTAAAAAAGTATGGAGGTATTACACCTGAGGCTTTAGTGGAAAGCGCCTTAAATGAGGTAAAATTATTAGAGGAAGAAGGATTCTTTGATATTGTAATATCTGTTAAATCATCTTCTATACCTCTTACTGTATCTGCTTACAGATTGTTAAGTAAAAAGGTCGATTATCCATTACATATTGGAATTACAGAGGCTGGAACATTACTTTCAGGTAGCATCCGTTCTGCAGTGGGTTTAGGTATACTATTAAATGAGGGTATTGGTGATACAATAAGAGTTTCGTTATCTGCAAGTCCTGAGAAGGAAGTGGATGTAGCATATGAAATTTTAAGGAGTCTTAATTTAAGGGAAAGGGGTATTAGAGTAATTGCTTGTCCTATGTGTGCAAGGAGTAATTTCCCAGTAGCAAAGGTGGCAAACATGATAGAAAAAGAGTT
This sequence comes from Dictyoglomus sp. NZ13-RE01, assembly GCA_002878375.1. NCBI lineage: Bacteria > Pseudomonadati > Dictyoglomota > Dictyoglomia > Dictyoglomales > Dictyoglomaceae > Dictyoglomus > Dictyoglomus sp. NZ13-RE01. Next base: position 128,546 of record NIRF01000003.1, on the reverse strand, counting down.
CAAAGATTATCCTTATAATGTTACAATTGCTGTTATGGGTTGCGAAGTGAATGGCCCTGGAGAAGCGAAAGAGGCAGATTTGGGCATTGCTGGAACAAAAAGTAGAGTTTTTCTTTTTAAATATGGTAAGATTATAAAAGAAGGTTCTTGGGGTAAGATATTGGAGGAGTTAAGGAAAGAGTTGGAAAATTTGGAAAAAGGAGGTGAATAGCAATTATTATCTTAATAACGACAATAATATTTGTAATAGGTATCTCTATTGGTTATTTTGTTAGAAAGTATGTAGAAAAGAAAATTTCTGAGAATGCTGAAGTAAAGGCAAAAGAGATATTAGAAAAGGCTCGTCTTCAAGCTGAAGAAGAGAAAAAAGTCCTTCTTCTTGAAGGTAAAGAAGAGATCTATAGATTGAAGACAGAGACTGAAAGGGAATTAAGGGAGAGAAGAAATGAAATTTTAAATTTAGAAAGAAGAATTTTGCAGAGGGAGGAGAATCTTGAGAAGAGGGAAGAGCTTCTTTTAAAGAAGGAAAAGGAGATTGAGGAAAGGTTAAATGAAGCTAAAGAATTGCAAAAGAGACAGATTGAAGAACTACAAAATATAGCTCAATTAACAAAAGAGGAGGCTAAAGAACTTTTACTTCAAAAATTAGAAGAAGAACTGCAAAGAGATATTGCTTTAAGAATTAAAGAGGCTGAAGCAAGATTTAAAGAGATGGCGGATAAAAAGGCAAGAGAAATTTTAAGTGAGGCTATACAGAGGTGTGCAGTTGAACATACAATTGAATCTACAGTTTCGGTGGTGAGTCTTCCAAGTGAAGAGATGAAAGGAAGAATTATAGGTAGAGAGGGAAGGAATATAAGAACCTTTGAGACTTTAACTGGAGTGGATTTAATTATTGACGATACTCCAGAGGCAGTAGTGCTTTCATCTTTTGATCCTATAAGAAGAGAAATAGCAAGAATAGCACTGGAAAAGTTAGTCAAGGACGGAAGAATTCATCCTGCAAGAATTGAAGAAATGGTTAATAAAGCAAAGAAGGAAGTAGACAATAGAATAAGAGAAGAAGGCGAGAGAGCAATGCTTGAGGTAGGAATTCATAATTTGCATCCTGATTTAATTAGGACCTTGGGAAGGCTTTACTATAGAACAAGTTACGGACAAAATGTATTACAGCATTCTATAGAAGTTGCGAAATTAGCCGCTGTTATAGCAGGAGAGTTAGGAATTGATGTAAATCTTGCAAAGCGTGCTGGGCTTTTACATGATATTGGGAAAGCTATTGATTATGAAATAGAAGGTTCCCATGCACTTTTAGGCTCTGAACTTCTGAAAAAGTACGGTGAAAATAGTAGCATTGTGCACGCAGTGGCATCTCATCACGAGGAAGTACCTCCTACAAGTGTCTTAGATGTTATTATTCAGGTAGCAGATAGTATATCTGCGGTAAGACCAGGAGCAAGAAGAGAAAGTATTGAAGTTTATATAAAGAGATTAGAAAAATTAGAAGAGATTGCTATGTCTTTTCCTGGTGTAGATAAAGCTTATGCTATACAGGCTGGAAGAGAAATAAGGGTAATGGTAAATCCTGAAAGTGTTGATGATGTAACAGCAACACGTCTTGCTTATCAGATAGCTAAAAAGATTGAAAAGGAAATGGAGTATCCTGGTCAGATAAAAATAACAGTTATAAGAGAAACAAGAGCTGTAGAATATGCAAGATAATTTAAGGATATTATTTTTAGGAGATATTGTAGGAAGTATTGGAAGAAAAGGATTATCAATGTTTTTGCCAGAAGTTAGAAGAGAGTATAATATAGATTTAGTGATAGCAAATGTAGAAAATTCAGCTGCAGGTTTTGGTATTACGGAAAAGGTAATAAAAGAAATAATGGAGGCAGGAGTGGATGTTATGACAAGTGGAAATCATATATGGGATAAAAAAGAAGGCATACCTGTTTTAGAAAGCTGTGAAAGAATAATAAGACCTGCTAATTATCCAAAGGGTGTACCAGGAAGAGGTTATATTACCCTCTCGCATTTTGGCAAAAAAATTTGTATAATTAATCTACAGGGACGGATATTTATGGAGCCATTAGATAGTCCTTTCAAAGTAGCAGAGGAGATTATTGAAAAAGTTGCAGATGAGGCTAAAATAATATTGGTAGATATGCATGCGGAAGCAACGTCGGAAAAAATAGCGATGGGTTATTTCTTAGATGGAAAAGTCACTGCAGTTGTAGGTACACATACTCATGTGCAAACTGCAGATGAGAAAATATTGGAGGGGGGAACAGGTTACATTACAGATGTTGGTATGTGCGGGGCTGAAGACTCAATTTTGGGGGTGGATAAGGAAGCTGTTCTTAAAAAATTTCTTCTCCAAATTCCTCAACGTTTTGAAGTTCCAGAGAAAGGACTTTTTAAAATGGAAGGGGTGATTATTGAGGTAGAGGAAAGCTCAGGCAAAACTAAAAAAATCCAAAGATTGCAAAGGAGGGGAAGAGTATAGAAGAGAAAAAATCTGCCATGGGAGAGAAAAGAACATATAAAGGAGGTAAAATTATGGAAGTTTTGAAAGTTTCAGCTAAATCAAATCCTAATGCAGTTGCAGGAGCATTAGCAGGTGTTATTCGTGAAAGAGGACGTGCAGAAATTCAAGTTATAGGGGCTGGAGCTGTTAACCAAGCGGTAAAAGCAATAGCTATAACAAGGGGTTATGTAGCTCCAAGTGGCATAGATTTAATTTGTATACCAGCATTCACAGATGTGCAGATTGATGGAGAAGAAAGAACAGCTATCCGATTTATTGTAGAGCCTCGCTAATATTTGATTAGGAGAAAGATTTTTGGAAGGCGGAGAATTAATTCTCCGCCTTCTTTAATTTTTATGGTATAATTGATAGGACTATATATTTCTTAAGGAGGAGTAAAAAAATGAAAAAGGGTATACATCCTGAGATGAAAAAAGCTAAAATTGTTTGTGCTTGTGGAGCAGTTTATGAAACTTTGTCCACAAAAGAGTATATGACTACAGAAATTTGTGCGAAATGTCATCCATTCTTTACTGGTCAAAGAAAGTTTGTAGATACAGAAAGAAGAGTAGAGAAATTTGCTAAAAAATATAACTGGGAAGTTAAATAAAAGTGAGGGTAAAATTAATAGCCTATACGCCAGAGCCGGAAAAGGTTTGTGCTCTGGCGATGCGTCTTTGTCATTTTAGAGGAAGCTTAGAAGAATTAGAAAAGGAAATAGATTCTTCTGAGATAGAGAGATTACTTAAAAAGGCAAAGAAGCTTCAGCATCTATCTATTTTTGAGCATGCTAATTTTACTTTTTATATAGATGGAATATCCAGAGTAACATCCCATCAATTGGTTAGGCATAGAATAGCTTCCTATTCTCAACAGAGTCAGAGGTATGTAAATCTAAAGGATGAATTTATAACTCCACCTTTGGTTAATGAAGACAAAGAGGCTCAAAAACTCTATAAAGAATTTATCAAATTTGCTTTTGAAAACTACCAAAAGTTGATAGAAATGGGAATTCCAAAAGAAGATGCAAGGTATGTTTTACCACAGGCTGTTGAGACGAAAATTATTCTTACTATGAATGCACGGGAACTTATGCATTTTTTTACGCTAAGAACATGTAATAATGCTCAATGGGAAATAAGAGAGATGGCATGGCTTATGTTAGAAGAGGTAAAGAAAGTTGCCCCTATTATTTTTGAGGATGCTGGACCTCCTTGTTTTAGAGGTCCATGTCCTGAAGGAAAAAAATGTATTCCAGAAAGAAGGTGAAAGAATGGAATATATTAATAATCCCTCAGGGTGGATAGAGGTTATATGTGGTGGAATGTATAGTGGAAAGAGTGAAGAATTAATAAGAAGGGTTAGAAGAGCTCAAATTGCAAAACAAAAGGTCCAAGTATTTAAACATAGCTTAGATAACAGATATGAAAGGGATTATGTAACCTCTCATACAGGTCTAAAAATAGAGGCAATTTTGGTTTCTAATAGTTCAGAGATTGAAAGATTAGTTGAAAAGGATACACAGGTAGTTGCTATTGAGGAAGGACAATTTTTTGATATGGGGCTTGTAAAAGTTTGCCAAAAGTTGGCAGATGAGGGGAAAAGAGTAATAGTGGCAGGTTTAGATCAAGATTTTAGAGGAGAACCTTTTGGTCCTATGCCTTATCTTCTTGCGGTAGCTGAGTATGTAGATAAGCTACATGCTATTTGTATGAAATGTGGTAATCTTGCAAGTAGGACTCAAAGGATTGTAAATGGTAAACCAGCCTATTATGATGATCCTATAATCTTAGTAGGAGCCTTTGAGACTTATGAGGCTCGTTGTAGAAAATGTCATGTTGTTCTAAGAAGGGATGAAAAATGAAAAGAGAAGAGAATGTAGGTGGACAAGCAGTGTATGAAGGAGTAATGATGAGAAAGGGGATCAATCTTGCTGTTGCAGTCAGAAATCCCATGGGAGAGATTGTTGTCGACAAGTATAAGCTTCAGCCAGTCTTTAAGAAATGGGCAAAAATTCCCTTTTTGAGAGGATTATTAATATTAATGGATTCATTAGTTTGGGGTATAAAAGCTTTAACTTATTCTACAAATGTGGCATTTCCTGAAGAGGAGAAAATAGATAGTGGGTGGGGAATTTTCTTTGCATTGGTTCTTAGTTTTGCCCTTTTTGTGGCACTATTTATAGTATTACCATTAATTATCGTTAAGCCAATTGAAAGTTACGTTTCTTCTCAAATAATTCTTAGATTGATTGAAGGACTTATACGTATTATCATTTTTATTGCTTATCTTGTGCTTGTCACTAATATTAAGGAGATAAAAAGAGTTTTCCAATACCATGGGGCTGAACATAAAACAGTTTTCTGTTATGAGGCAGGAGAAGAACTTACAGTTGAGAATTGTAGAAAATATTCAAGATTTCATCCAAGATGTGGTACATCCTTCTTACTTGTAGTAATGATAATTAGCGTAGTTATTTATGCTTTTTTAGGTAAACAAGGCTTTATAGAGAGGATTTTCTCAAGAGTTTTATTAATACCCTTAATTTTTAGTCTATCCTATGAGATAATAAGACTAGGATCGAAACATTATCATTCGAAATTTTGGAGAGCTGTAATTTTACCTGGGTTATGGATGCAGTATTTAACAACAAAGGAGCCAGATGATTCTCAGTTGGAGGTAGCTATAAGAGCTCTTAAGGAGGTGTTAGAAGAAGATGCTGAATGAAATTTTCTTTCAGAAATTGCAGGATATAGAGAATAGATTTAATGAATTAGAAGAGCTCTTGGCAAGTCCTGAAATAGTGAGTGATATTCAAAAATATCAAAACTTGTTAAAAGAAAGAGGAAAAATTGAGGATGTAGTTAATGAGTTTAGGGAGTATAAAAAACTTCTTAAAGAAAAAGAGGAAATAGAGGCACTCTTAGAAGAAGAAAAGGATGAAGAATTAAGGAGTTTAGCAGAGGGAGAATTAGAACAGATTAATAAAAGATTGGAGGAGCTGGAGTTTTCTTTGAAAGCTGCCCTTCTTCCAGAAGACCCTAATGATGAGAAAAATATCATAATGGAAATTAGGGCAGGTACAGGTGGAGAGGAGGCAGCTCTTTTTGCAGCAGATCTTTTCAGAATGTATGTAGGATATGCTCAGAAAAAGGGATGGAAAATAGATATTGTTAGCTCTAATCCAACAGGACTTGGTGGTTTTAAAGAGATAATTTTCTTGGTCGAAGGAAAAGGAGCTTATAGCAGATTAAAGTTTGAGAGTGGGGTACATAGAGTTCAAAGGGTACCTGTAACAGAGTCCTCAGGAAGAATTCATACGTCTACTGCTACTGTGGCTGTACTTCCTGAAATGGAAGAAGTAGAGATTTATATAGATCCAAAAGATTTAAGAATTGAAACTTTTAGGTCTGGTGGTGCGGGCGGACAACATGTAAATAAAACAGAATCAGGAGTTAGGATTACTCATATTCCTACAGGAATAGTGGTGCAGTGTCAGGATGAAAGATCTCAGCATCAGAATAAGGAAAAGGCAATGAGAGTTCTTAGATCAAGATTATATGAATACTACAAGCAGGAGAAAGAGTCGGAGATTGCGGAAAAAAGAAAATCTCAAGTAGGTACAGGAGAGAGAAGCGAGAAAATTAGAACTTATAATTTCCCTCAAAGACGCGTTACTGATCATAGAATAAACTATTCGTCCTTTCAATTAGAAGAGGTACTTTCAGGAGAACTTGATGAATTTATTGATAGATTAATACTTGCGGAAAAAGAAGAACAGATAAAGAAACTTTTAGAAGAAGTTGCTACCACTACGTGACGCTTTAAACAAGGCAAAAAAGGAATTAGAAAAAATTGGTTGTTCTGAGTCTTACTTAGAAGCAGAACTTATTATTGCTACTACTTTAGGGGTAGGTAGGGTAGATATTTATAAGTTTGATTATTTGAATGAAGAACAAGAAATTCTCTTTTATAACCTACTCAAGAAGAGACTGCAAGGATATCCAATAGCATACATAATGAAGAAAAAATATTTTTATGATCTTGAGTTGGTTGTGGATTCTAATGTGTTAATACCACGTCCTGAAACAGAAGTTTTGTTGGAAATTGCTTTTGATTTAATAGAAAGGAAAAGTATAAATTCTGTTGTTGAGATAGGAGTTGGAAGTGGAAATATAGTAATTCCTTTGGCAAGGAAGTTCCCTCATTTGAATATATATGCTTGCGATATATCGCCATCTGCAATTAGAATAGCAAAAAGAAATGCTGAAAAATACAAAGTTGCTGAAAAAATTAATTTTTACTTAGGTCCCTATCTTTATCCATTCTTTTTAAGAAAGATTGATTTTCAACTAATTATTACAAATCCTCCTTATGTAAGTGCAAGGGAAATGGTATTTCTACCCCAAGAAGTTAAAAGAGAGCCATGGAAAGCATTATATGGAGGATTTGATGGTTGCAAATTTTACAAAGAGATTTTTAGAGAGATGAAAAGTTTAGTTGGAGGTATTTTTTTGGCTGAGATATCTGAATTTATTGGAAAGAAGATAGAAAATTTAGTAAAATCCTATTTTAATAATTTTTCTTTTGAAATTTATAAAGACTATTTCGGAAAAGATAGGATAGTGAAGTTGGAATGGGGAAGTATTTTAAAGTAGATCCTAATAATATCTCTATGTCCGCCATAGATTATGCGGTTAAGGTTTTGGAAAAGGGAGGGCTTGTAGCTTTTCCCACTGAAACAGTATATGGTTTGGGAGCAGATGCCTTTAATCCGTCCGCTATAAAAAAGATATTTATGGTAAAAAATAGACCAATAGATAATCCTTTGATTGTTCATGTGGGAAGAAAAGATGAAATATATTCTCTTGCGGAGGAAGTCTCTGAAGACGCAGAAAAGCTAATAGAAAAATTTTGGCCAGGTCCACTTACATTGATATTTTACAAATCCTCATTAGTAAACGATATTATTACGGCAGGAAGTGAAAAAGTAGCTATAAGACAGCCTTCTCATCCTGTAGCTCTTGCCCTTTTAAAAGCATTTGGTAGACCAATCCCTGCTCCTTCAGCTAATTTATCAGGAAGACCAAGCCCAACAAAAGCGGAGCATGTTTTAGAGGATTTAGGAGATAGAATAGATGTGATATTAGATGGAGGGGAGGTTGTTTATGGATTGGAATCCACAGTATTGGATCTAACAGAAGAAGAGCCTATTATTTTGCGTCCTGGTGCTTGTACAAAGGAGGATATAGAGAAAGTTTTGGGAAAAAAAATTAATGTTTGGAGAAGAAGTGATAAAAATGAGAAGGTTCCATCACCTGGATTGAAACATAGGCATTATGCTCCCAAAGTACCTTTGTACATAATTGATGAATTTAACGATACATGGAAAAATAGAATATTGAAGTGGCTTGAAGAAGGAAAAAAGGTTGGTGCATTAGTTTCAGAAGAGTATAGAAGTTTTTATCCTAATAGTGTAAAATTATTAGTAGTAGGTAGTAGGAAAAATTTGCCAAGTATTGCAGTTAATTTGTTTAGTGGAATGAGAATGTTGGAGGATGAAGTGGATATAATTTTGAGTGAATCATATCCCTTAGAAGGGATTGGTCTTGCTATAATGGACAGATTAATAAGAGCATCCAAAAATCTTGAAGGAGAATAATTTATGAAGATAGCAATAGGTTCAGATCATGCTGGATATGAGTTAAAAGAGGAACTTAAGAAGTGGTTGGAGGAATGGAATATTAGTTATCATGATTTTGGGACTTACTCTCCTGAGAGGGCGGATTATCCGGATTATGCAATTTTGGTTGCAAAAGCTGTTGCAAAGGGTGGTTTTGATAAAGGCATACTAATATGTGGAACAGGAATTGGTATGAGTATAGTTGCAAATAAAGTAAAGGGTATTAGAGCTGCTCTCTGTAGAGATCCTTATGAGGCAAGAATGAGTAGAGAACATAATGATGCAAATATTTTAGCTTTAGGGGGAAGAATATTAGGAAAAGATTTAGCTAAAGAAATTGTGAGGGTTTGGTTGAATACTGAATTTTCAGGTGGAAGACATAAATTAAGACTGCAAAAAATCTCAAAGTATGAGGAGGAGTTATTGTGAGATATCTTCCAAAAATAGATTTGGAAATCTATAATGCTATTAAAAAGGAGGAGGAGAGAGAGGAGTACCATTTAGAACTAATTGCCTCAGAGAATTATGTAAGCCCAGCTGTTTTAGAGGCTCAAGGCTCAGTACTAACTAACAAATATGCAGAAGGTTATCCTGGGAAAAGATATTATGGTGGATGTGCTTATGTGGATGAAGTTGAAGAATTAGCAAGAACAAGATTAAAGGAGTTATATAATGCGGAACATGCAAATGTCCAACCTCATTCTGGAAGTCAAGCGAATTTAGCAGTGTATTATGTAGCTCTTAATCCTGGAGATGTAGTTTTAGGTATGAATCTTGCCCACGGTGGGCACTTAACCCATGGAAGTCCTGTAAATATTTCTGGTAAATTTTTTAAATTCTTTTTTTATGGAGTTGATAAGGAAACAGAGAGAATAAATTACGATCAAGTATACAATTTGGCAAAAGAGGTGAAGCCAAAACTTATTGTAGCAGGTGCAAGTGCTTATCCAAGAATAATTGATTTTGCAAAATTTGCAGAGATTGCAGAAAGTGTTGGTAGTTTACTAATGGTTGATATGGCACATATTGCTGGCTTGGTAGCAGTAGGACTCCATCCTTCACCAGTTCCCTATGCTCAATTTGTAACCAGTACAACTCATAAGACTTTAAGAGGTCCGAGGGGGGGATTTATTCTATGCAAGAAGGAGTATGCAAAGGATATAGATAAGGCTGTATTTCCAGGTATTCAGGGTGGACCTCTTATGCATGTTATTGCTGCTAAGGCAGTAGCTTTTAAGGAAGCACAGACAAAAGAATTTGCAGATTATCAAAAACAAATAGTTCTAAATGCCCAAGCATTGGCGGATGAATTAATGAATTTAGGCTATAGATTGGTAAGTGGTGGTACTGATAATCATTTAATGCTTGTGGATCTGAGAAATAAGAATCTTACTGGTAAGGTTGCAGAAAGGATATTGGAAGATGCAGGAATTACTGTGAATAAAAATGCAATTCCCTTTGATCCTCAGCCTCCTACTATTACGAGTGGTATCAGACTTGGAACTCCAGCCCTGACTACAAGAGGAATGAAGGAAAATGAAATGAGATATATTGCCAGACTAATTCATGAAGTTTTAAGCTCTCCAGAGGACGAAAAAGTTAGAGAGAGAGTTAAAAATAAAGTAAAAGAATTATGTGAGGAATTTCCAATATATAAGAATACATTAGAAAGGAGTGTATGATGGTTCACGTAATAGATCATCCATTAATTCAACACAAATTAACATTACTTAGAGATAAAAATACTGGTCCAAAAGAATTTAGAGAATTGTTAAGCGAAATATCAAGTCTCATGGTTTATGAGATAACAAGAGATTTACCATTAAAAGAGATAGAAATTGAGACACCTCTTAAAAAGACAAAGGGAAAAGTTTTAGCAAGTAATGGCTTATGTGTGGTTCCTATATTAAGGGCTGGCTTAGTAATGGCGGAAGGAATTCTTAGAATTCTTCCTTCTGCAAAAGAAGGACATATAGGTCTATATAGAGATCATGAAACTCTCAAACCAGTACAATACTACACAAAATTACCTGAAGATATAGATAAAAGGGAAGTTATTGTGGTAGATCCTATGCTTGCTACAGGTGGCTCTGCTATTGCAGCAGTTTCCATATTAAAGGCAAGAAAAGTAAAAAATATAAAGTTTGTTTGCATAATATCTGCACCAGAAGGGATAGATGCCTTTACGTCCGCCCATCCTGATGTAGATATTTATACCGCAGCTATTGATGAAAGATTAGATAGTAATGGATATATTATTCCGGGGTTAGGCGATGCTGGAGATAGGCTTTTTGGTACAAAGTAAAGGAAGGGAGGCTCCTTTGGGAGACAGTTTTATTATAGAAGGTGGACATAAGTTAAAAGGAGAGATTAGAGTATCTGGGAGCAAAAATGCTTCTCTTCCAATAATGGCTGCATCTCTATTATTAGATGATGAAGTCATTTTAGATGATGTTCCCCCAGTAAATGATATTCTAACGATGGCAGAAATTTTGAGGCTATTAGGGAAAGAAGTAGTTATTGATGACCAAAAGGTAACTATAAGAGGAGAGCCTAAATCCTTTGAGGCACCTTATGAATTAGTATCAAAAATGAGAGCTTCCTTTGAGATCTTAGGTCCACTTTTAGCCAGGTTTGGAGAGGCAAAGATCCCATATCCTGGAGGATGTAGAATTGGCATAAGACCTGTAGATTTACACATAAAAGGCTTTGAAAATTTGGGTGCAGAAATAAATGTAGAAAGTGGTTTTGTACATGCCAGAGCAAAAAAGGGGTTGAAGGGTGCAAAAATATATTTGGACAAGCCAAGTGTGGGAGCTACAAGAAATATTATGATGGGAGCAGTTTTGGCTAAGGGTGAAACTATTATTGAGAACGCAGCTTGTGAGCCAGAAGTTGTTGATTTAGGGAATTTTTTAAAATTATTAGGTGCAGAGATAGAAGGATTAGGAACTTCAACTATACATATTGTGGGAAGGGAAAAATTAAAAAGTATTGATTATTATAAGGTAATACCTGATAGAATAGCGGCAGGTACCTTTATAATAACGGGAGTGATGATTGGCAAGGAAATTTTGATTAAGAATGTCGAGATTGAACATATTCAAAGTTTGTTAGTAAAGTTAAAGGAGGCAGGAGTTGATACAATAAAGGTCTTGGGAAATGAAGTATTAGTTAAAGGGGCAAAGGAATGGAAAGGAATTGAGATTAATACAATGCCATATCCAGGCTTTCCAACTGATTTACAGCCTCAAATTATGGTTTTTGCATGTCTTGCTCAGGGAAATAGTGTCATTGTAGAAAATATATTTGAAAATAGATTTTCACATGTAGGTGAGTTATTGAGATTGGGTGCAAAAATTAGTATAGAAGGAAGAACTGCTTTTATACAAGGAGTTCCAAAACTTTTGGGAGCACCAGTTGAGGCAACAGACTTAAGAGCTGGAGCTGCTTTAGTTATAGCAGGATTATGTGCACAAGGAGAGACCGAAGTTATAGATGCAGGAGAGCATATAGATAGAGGATATGTGAGGTTAGATGAAGAATTAAATGCTTTAGGGGCAAAAATTAGGAGGGTAAGAAAAGAGTGAAAAAACTTCTTACTATCTTAAGTGTATTTTTATTTCTATTTGGAGTACTTCTTTTAACTTCTCCTTTATGGGGAAGAATTATAATTAAATATGCTCTTGAGAAGACTTTTGGGGGAAGCGTTAAATGTGGAGATGTAAGGTTTGTATTTCCAAATAAGATATATGCAGGAGATTTGAGTATTGGAAATAGAATATTTCTTGCCAATGTAGGAGTCTCTGTGGAAAATGTCCTAAAGCTTTCTCCTATTAATTTAGAATTAACAAAGCCAAAGATAATTATAATTCATAATGAAAAAGGGGAATGGGTTTTTCCAGAAATACCTGGTCTTGGAAATATAAGTGGTGGCACTTCTACCTCTACTATTAATATTGAAATAAGGGCTAAGGTAAAAGAAGGCGTCGTAATAGTTAGAGATATAAAGACAAAAAAAGAAACGAATGTTTCTAATGTGAGTGGAGAGTTTAATTATAAGAACCAAGTTATTTCCTATACTGCAACATCTACCTCTTCTAAAGAAACTTTGTCCAGTCAAGGAACCTATAATTTCTCAGAAAGTTCGGGAGTTTTGAATTTTAGTTTTAAAAATGCAAAGGCAAAAGATTGGGCGCATTTATTTTTGCCAGATCTTTTTGTTACCGAGGATGGTACTTTTACAGGAAGTCTTTCAATAGCAGGAAAAGGTGCAGAATGGTATGTGAATGGAAACTTATCTATCCAGGATACAACCATATCATTAAAGGATTTTAATCTTTCTATTAAAAAGATTACTGCTAATATTGTAATTGATAAAAATAATATCATTCTTAAGAATGGGCAAGGGTATTGGGAGACATCTGAAATCAATTTATCAGGTAGATTTACACCTGATCTACTCTTAGATTTGAATATCAAAAATTTAGATATCTCTAATATTGATGAAAAATATTTATCTAATAATTTTGGATTAAAAGGAATTGGAAATGGCAGTTTTAAAATAGAGGGAAAATATGAGACACCAAGTATATTGGGGAAAATTAGTGTAAAAAATGGTGAGATTTTTAGATTATCCTTTGATACCCTTGATATTACTTCCTCTTCAACATTACCAAACCTAAACTTAGACCTTTCCGCATTATTTTTAGGCGGTAAAATGACTGGAAAGCTTACCTACAACATGGATAAGCAAAAAGGGGAATTATTATTGAATGGAGAGAATATACCAATCCAAAATATTGCAAAATCTTTTAATTTACCCCCTATAGAAGGAATTGCTAATTTTAGCTTGAAAGGTAGTGGCGAAAAAACTTGGAAACTCCTTTTAACTGGAACTTTACAAAATGGTAAATTAGGAGAGTATTCTGCGGAAAAAGTTGATTTCTCTGTAGAAGGAGAATCTGATCTAAATTTTTTTTTCCTCAAAGAAGTAAATATAAAGGGTAGTGGAATAAATCTTTATGGTTATTCTTTTGATCTCTTTTTAAATCTAACTTATTTCTTTGGGAATTATAAAGTTTCTGGAAAGTTAATCACTCCTTTCAACCCATTTTTCATTTCAGGAGTATGTGATCCAGAATTTGAAAACGCAAACTTAAAAATATCTATTCCAAACACTTTATTACAGATGGAGAATTTAAATGGGAATCTATTTGGAGAGGTAAGGGTAAAAGGAAATATTTTAAAAGAGCCATATATAGAAGCAAGTATTGCTGGAAGAGATATAAAATATAATGGTCTTTCTTTTGAGAGGGTAAATCTATTTTTATCAGGGAATAATCTATCTCAAATTCTTATAAGGAGTGTAAGTGCAAAGATTGGTAGAAATTATTTAGCTGGAAATGGTATTTTGAATGTTGCGGAGAAAAAGATAGATCTGAAAGGGAACATAATTATTGACAGTGGAGTAAGTATTCCCCTTATCTTTTCTGTAAAAGGAGATATGAATGATTGGAAGGGCGAAATTACTTCCAGAAATAATTTTATAAAGATAGGAAATATTATATTAAATGATTTTAGAGGAAAATTAGAATTTAATAATCTTGGGAACATAAAAGGGAGATTTTCATCCACATCCTCTGGAAGGATTTTTGATATTGAAGTCTTAGGTGAGAATTGGAAGTGGAGGGCTTTTATCTATGCTAAAAATTTAATTAATGAACTTGAAGAGCTAACATTAAATATCAATGATGATTTATCCTTTAATGGCATTTTAAAGGCTAAATATATGGGAGATATCTTTAGTATAAATATTTTGGGAACTCTAAAGGAAGAAAATATGAATGGAGAAGTAACTTTAATATATGGCTCTTTCCCAATAAAAGCTCAATTTATATTCGATTTAAAAAATTCTTTAAGACTGAAGGATTTATGCTATGAAGATATTAGTATTGGAGAATTAGATTTTGATTGGAAAGATGAGAATGTTTACATAAGTGGAGAGATTCTTGGGGGAAGTATCAAGGGAAATTACAATCTTTCTAATAATTCTGGCGCTATCTATTTAATCGGATTAAGTATTAATTCTCTTATAAAAGAGATTAATGGTAAACTTGATGGAGAGATAATCTTAGATAAAGACATAGGTTTTAAAATAAATTCGGAGAAGTTAGTTTTTAAAGGAGTAAATATAGGAAACTTAAGTATTCTTGGAACAGTTAATAACGGACTTCATTTCGAAAAAATAGAATTTTTACTTTTTGATAAGCTTAGATTATCTTCTATTCTTTCCTTAAATTATTTCAAGTATTTGGATGGATTTATAAAGATATCATATGAGAACTCAGATTTAGGTATTGTTAATTTGGGCGGAGAAATAGATCACATTTCTATTTCTGGAAATATATGGGAGGGGGAAATAAAAGGAGAATATTATAGTAATAAATTAAACATAATAGGAAAGAATATAAATCTTGAAAAGAATAATATAGTTAGTGGTTTAAAAGGCATAGTTAAAGATTTAAATATTCAATTCTTACCCTCTGAGATAGTTTTTAACCTTTCTTCTGATGAGATAAATTTCACTAACCTTTCTATAAAGAATTTATCCTTAGACGGAATTTATAAAGACAAATTAAGTCTAAATGTTAAAGGTGAGCTTTGGGAGTTTTTATGGCAGTTAAGAGGAGAAGTTCAGGAAGATTTTCTCTTTGACTTAAAGTTATCTTCTTCTAAATATCCTATGATGGATAGCTTATGGAAAGGTAGTGTAGATTATAAAAAAATGGTTGTAGAGCTTGAGAGTAAGGAAACAAAGATTCCGAAGCTTATAAGGGGTAATATTCTAATGAATTTAAAAGATAAAGACTTATTAAAAGGCACTTTCAATTTTGAAAAGGATGGGAATATTAAAATTGATTTAGATGCACAAGGAAAAGGTACTTTAGTTTTACGAAATGTTCCTTTAGAAATGCTTAGGATTATTAATTTGCCTGAGATTTCTGGAATCTTTGGGGGAATTGTTAATTTAGCTTCTTTTGCCATTAAAGATGGAAATTTAATTTCTGTTTTGAATCTATTTAACTTAAATAGAAATTTAGTGATTAATGCTAATATTTTTCAAGGTAATGATGGATATTTATTAAATGGCACTATCAGAGATATGGCAATGGGTGTAATTTCTGGATTTATAAAAGGGGATAATTTTGATTTGTCATTAAAATTTGATAATACTGAATTTTTAACCTATATTATTCCTTCTCAAATAGCTAAGAATATTGAGAAAGGAAAAGTAAGTATAAAAATAGAAGGGAATCTTTCTAAATGGAATTTAGAGGGAAATATTGATTTCTCTGAGCCTTTAGAGTTCGTTTATATAATGCAAAAAGTCAATTCTTTGGGCTTTGGAATAGAAGCAGATGGTAGTAATATTAAATTAGAAAAGCTTGATATTCCTTTTGCCTCTTCAAAAGTTTCAGGAACTGGCTTTATATATCCTAATTTAGATGTAAATTTAAAGATAAAGAACTTAGTCCTTAATGTACCAGATCTGGCAAAATCATATTTCGATGGAGATATAAATATTAGTGATCTTAAGAGTCCAATAGTAAAGGGAGATGTAACCCTCTATAATGCGGTATTGTCTATACCAAAACAGGAGACAAAAGGAGAAGAAACTTTGCTTCCAAAGATTCGTCTGTCACTAAATTTGAATTTAGGTGACAATGTAGTCTTTTACCTTCCTGATATGGGGCTTAGCTTGAGTTTAAAGGGGGGAGTATATGTATCGGGAGATCTATCAAAACCATTACTATTAGGAAAAATTGATTTTTCAAAAGGAAATATCAATATAGTAAATAGGAATTTTTCTATTTATTCAGGGTACATTAAATTTTTAGGTTTAAGTTATACAGAGAATATTTGGGAAATTATGGCAAAAACAACCATTCAAAATTACGTAGTTTATTTAACAGGATATGGATTTATGGGACAATCATCTATAAACTTTACCTCTGATCCTCCTTTATCATTGAAAGAGATTCTCTTTCTTCTTTTAGGACAGGAGAGATTGACTTTTGCTAAGGAGGAGACCTTTCCTTTATACTCTTTTCTTGAAAATATTCCTATTGGGGTTCAAAATATTATTAGTTCTACTTTAATAGAGTATCTTATTAGTCCATTATTCTCCGAGATAAGTAGGGTTTTAAATTTGGAATCTATTAAAGTACAATACAATCTAAGTTATTTCATACCTACCTTCAGTAAAATAACCTTTGAAAAAAAATTATCTGATAATATAATATTCAGGTTAGATTATTCTCTTGAAAAAGGAAGTTTTTCTGGGTGGGAGTTAGAATATTTACTTAGAAGTGGATTAAATATAAAATGGCTTAATACAGAGGGAGTTAACTTCTTCTCTTTCCAATATGGGGTTAAATTTTAGAAAGGATGGTGATATTTTGAAAAAGTTTGTGTTTATAATCTTAATCAGTGTTTTTCTGATAAATGTAATATATTCACAGCAGGCTACATATAAAGTTTCTGGAATAATTATTGAGGGAAATCAGAAAATTAGTAGGGATGAGATTTTGAAGATTATAGGGATAAAGGTAGGAGATACTATAGATGACGGAAAGTTGGAAGATTTGAAAAAGAGATTAGAAAATACAGGATTTTTCTTATCTGTAAATGTAATTAAAAATTCCACAAAGGACGGCATTGAGCTTTCTTTTCAACTTGTAGAAACCCCATTTTTAATCTGGATATCAGGGATTAGATTTTTAGGATTAAGTAAGGTGGATGTAAATACATTAAGTAAATCTTTATTTCTTCCTAATATTGGATGGACAACAGAAAAGAAGATTTGGGATCAAAGAAAAGCCTTTCTTGAAACAGGCTTTTTTGAGGATATAGATATTCAAGAGGAGAATACAGAGAGTGGAATTTTATTAAACTTTATTTTTAAAGAAATGCCAATTATTAAGCGTTTAGATTACTTTGGTCTCAAAAATGTATCTAAGGAAAAAGTAGAAGGTATTATAAATCTTAAAGTGGATGATTTCATTTCATCTTCCATATTAGATGAAAAAAAGAAAAACTTAGAAGAGAGTGGTTTATTCTCTAAGGTAGATTACTCTTTAACAGAAGATAAAGGATATGCATATGTATCCTTCTATTTTGTAGAAAATCCATTAATCTCCGAAATAAACATATATGGCTTAAATAATGTAAAGATAGATGAAGTCAGAAATGTATTAGGCATTAAGGGGGAAATTGTTGAAAATAAAATTAAACCAGAAGAAAAGTTATTTTATTCAGATTATTTAAAAGAGGTTTGGGAGAATAAGTTACTAAATACTGGATATTTTGAGAGAGTAGATTGGGATATTAGTGACAATGTCGAAAATGTAGTAGTTAATTTAAAGTTTAAGGAAAATCCTATTATTCTTGCAGTTTTCATAGAAGGAAATAGAAATTTGTCGAAAGAGAATATATTAAAGATGTTGGCTTTAAGGGGTAGGGAATTTTATAGTGATAAATTTTTAGAGGAGAAAAAGAGTTTGCTTCTTAATTCCCCATATTTTGAGAGTGTTGAGGTTAAAAAGATAAGTAGTGTTTCTGGAGTCTATGTTACCTTTAAAGTTAAAGAAAACCCTATCCTTTTGGAGGTTAATTTTGAAGGTCTCAATCTGATTAAGCCTGAATCTTTAAAGGATTATATAACTTTAAAAATAGGGGACTTTATAAATGATGAGATGATAAAGGAGCAGATAAAGAAATTAGAAGGCTCTGGCTTCTTTGAGAGTGTTAATGTTAAGAAAGATATAATGGGGGATGGTGTAAAACTTACTTTTGAGTTTAAAGAGAATCCTCAAGTTAAGAGAATATCCTTTGAAGGACTTCAGAGCATTCCTTCCGAAAATATAAAGAAAATTATGCAGGTTAAAGAGGGCATGCCAATCAACTATTCTTTATTGCGCCAAGATTTTGAAAATATACAAAAATATTTGCAAAATATAGGGTTTGTTTTTACTACCCTTAAAGAGTTCAAATTTGTGGATGGTGAGTTAACCTTGATATTTAAAGAGTATATAGTGGAAGATATTAAGGTTGAGATACAAAAGACCACAGAAACATCTGTTCTTGGTTTTATGGCATTTTTGAGGAGACCAACGGAAGAAAATGTGGTAAGAAGAGAGATATCTTTAAAGATTGGAGCACCTTTCAATTGGGAGAGGGTGAAGCAGGATTTGCAGAACATATATAATACTGGAGTATTTGATGATGTAGCGATAAGGCTTGAGCAGGGTTCTGATGAAGATAAGATTAAGGTTATATATGTAGCAAAAGAAAAATTGACAGGATCTATAAATTTTGGTGGGGGCTATTCAAGCTCTTCAGGACTTTATGGTTTTATTGAGTACAGAGAAGATAATTTTCTTGGAAAGGCTCAAAAATTATCCTTTAATTTCTTGCTATCTGGTGGGGCAAAAGCAAACTACACGTTGAAGTTTAATGACCCATGGTTCTTGGGAAGTAAAAATAATTTTGAATTAGATATCTATGATAAAAAATCTACAGTAAGTGTTACCACCGAAGAGGGAACGAAAAGTTTGGATGAAGAGAGAACAGGAGGAAGCTTTTCCTTCTATTATCCATTGGGAAGATCTATAAATTTAGGATTGGGCTTTAAATATGAGGATGTGTGGCAGACATACTTAGGTGCTACATATACCCATACAAATATAGCAAGTGTTATGTTAAGTGTTTCCAGGGATACAAGAGACTTTATATTAAGTCCAACCCAAGGGACGAGGTCTTCACTAACTATAGAATTTGCAGGGGGAGGTAGTGCCTCTAATTTTGCTAAGTACCAAGGTGAGTTTCAGTGGCATATTCCTTTAACAAATATAAATGCCTTGACCATCTCTCAAATGAAGGATAGGCAAGTTTTATCTCTGAAGGCATCTATAGGTCTTTCGGAAGGAGACATTCCCTCCACAGAGTTTTTTACTCTTGGAGGGGCAAATTCCATAAGAGGTTATTTGGATAATGAATTTTCTGGAGATTCTTATGTTTTATTTAATCTGCAGTATAGAATGCCACTGGGAAGTGGGCTTTATGGAGTTGCCTTTTTAGATTCTGGAGGCACCTTTAATTTGAAATCTTTAAGTTCTTTTAATGATATTAAGCTTTATACAGGAGTTGGGTTAGGATTGAGATACGAGACTATACTTATACCTATAAGGCTTGACTTTGGATACAATTTTGGTCAAGATCCTGCTGATCCTAATACTAAGTGGAGAGTTCACTTCAGTTTTGGAGATGTTTTTTAAGAATGGAGGGAAAGAAGTTGAGAAGAGTCATATTTATTTTAGTTTTGTTAATAGGGATCATAAATTTTGCCTTTGCAGAAGAATATCTTATTCAGGGAATTGTTTTTAAGGGATTAAAATATACACCTTACTCGAAGATATCAGATCTTTTAACTATAAAGCCCTTTCAGAAGGTTACATTGGAGGATATTGAAGCAAATATCAAAAAAATTGAGGAATTAAAAATATTTGAAAGTGTAAAATATTCCCTAAACAAGTTAGATGGTGGGTATGAATTAATAATTGAGGTAAAAGAATTTCCTGTGATTAGTAAGATTCAATTTCCAAGCATAAGACAGCTTAATGTTGATGAAATTCTTAATAAAATCGGTTCAAAAGAAGGCGGTTTTTTCATAAAGGAGAATGTAGAAGAAGATATTAAGACAATTATCAAACTCTATAAAGATAAAGGATATATACTAAAAACATCTCCTACTTTCTCCTTTAAGGATAATGTTCTTTACTTCTATTGGGAAGAGCTTCCACCCATAAAAGATATTGTTTATGAAACAAAAAATCAGAGGGAATATGAGATACTAAAAGAGATAGACCTTAGGATTGGTGGAGATTTTAATGTTAATAAGATAGATGTGGAGAACCAGATTTTGGAGAAAAGAAATATCCCCTTAAAAGTTAGCTATAAGATTGATATAGAAAATGATGGGAGTATTATTCATCTTTATTTGGAACCTCTTTATAATAACTCGGTAAACTTAACATTCTCTTCTCCATTAAATCTTTTAATGGATTATAAACTTTTTAACTCAAATTTAGGATTGATTTCTTTTTCTACCATGATATCCAAGGATCGGATACCTTCATATGTTCTTTCATGGCAATATTATCCCTTTAATCTCAAAGTCTCTAACAGCTATCTTTCTTTATCTTTTAGAAAAGAATTTTCAAATAGCCTTTATGCAGAGATAGGATATAATTTAAACTTTCAAGATGGAAACAAATATCTGGATTTCTCCTTAGAGAGAAATAATCTGGTTAAAAGGGACTATTTATATACTAAAGGGGATAAGGAAAATTTAATGGTTCAATTTGCAGGAGGAGGCTCTACAGAGAATTATTCAAATATAGGATTTTCTTTTGAAAGTTATTGGAGCTACGGAGAGGAGCTTGAGGAGAGGATATTATCTCTTCAAGGTTATGTAAATTATATAATCGGCAATGCTTTGGAGAAGGAAGGTTTTTATATAAAACTTTCTTACGGTTTTCCAGTCTTTAAGGATAGCTATATGTTCTTAGGAATAGGAGGTGAGAGTAATTTAAGATGGCGAGAAATAAGTAACATAAATGATATTCAGGTAAATTTACTTGGTACCCTTAATTGGTTATGGAAGAAGGATAATTTGCTGTTAAATTCTTCAATTACCTATAAGGGAGCAACGCACTTAGAGTTTTCAGCAACATATAATTTTTAAAAAATTTTAGGAGGTAAAGAAGATGAAAAGGTATTTAGTAGGTTTGATTTTAGTTTTATCTTTTGTCTTTCTTTTTGTAGGGTTAAAATTTGTAAATGCTCAAACAACAGCTATAGTTAAGATTGCTTATGTGGATCAACAGAAGATTATTCAAAGTTATACACCTCTATTCAATGCATATACTAAGTTACAACAGGAATACAATACAAGACTTTCAAAACTACAAGAAGCTCAAAAGCAAGGAAAATCTCAAGATGAGATTAAAAAATTAGCAGATCAGTATGATAAGGAGCTTCTCCCATATAAACAAGCAGTAGATGCTTTAATGAAAGATGTTGAGAATGCCTTTTCAGATTTAGCTAAAAAAGAGGGGTATAGTGTAGTTTTAGATAAGAATGCGGTAGTTTGGGGTGGAGTAGATATAACAGATAAAGTTATTTCTCAACTTACTGGCAAAAAGTAGGGTGATACTATATGAGAAAAATTATTTTACTTGTTCTTTTTTCTCTTTCTGTCTTAATGGGAATTTTATCCTTTGTTCTTTCTCAGAACAACAGTATTGGATATGTGGATTATCTTAAAGTTTTCAGTGAATATAAAGAGACGAAGAATATGCAAGTTCAGATTCAGCAGAAGCAAACAGAGATAAATAAAATTATTGAGGATGCAAAAAAGAAGGGTTTAAGTGAAAAAGATTTAAATAAGCTAAAATCAGACAAAGAAAAGGAGTTGGGTGATTTAGTATCTAAGATTAGAGATAGTCTGAGAAAGAAGATATTAGCTGAGGTTGAAAAGGTAGCAAAAAGCAAAAATTTATCTGTAGTTTTGGAAAAGGGAGCGAGAGTTTGGGGAGGAGTAGACATAACCAAGGATGTTTTGAATAATCTTAATAAGTAGAGGGGTGTAAATGTGGCTTAGAGAGATTGCTGAGATTATAGGGGGAGAATTGAGGGGAGAAGATCTGTGGATAGAGAAGGTTTCTACATGGGATAGGGCAGGGGAAAGGGATCTAATTTTTGTCTTTGAAGAGAAGAGCATAAAAGATGGTGAAAAAAGTAAGGCAAAGGCGATGGTTATCCCTAAGATATCTTATTCTTCAGAAAAATCTCTTGTATTAGTGGATAATCCAAAACTCGCCTTTGCCAAGATTTTAAGATACTTTGACTGGCACTTTTTCCCCTCCCATATCCACCCCACAAGTATATTGGGTGAAAATGTAAAGATTGGGAAAGATGTAGGTATTGGAGCTTATACAGTTATTGGTAACAATGTGATAATAGGAGATAACACAAAAATTTATCCCCATGTCACTATTGGTAATGATGTAATAATAGGAAGTAATGTTACTATTTATCCGAACGTATCTATCTATGACCATTGTATCATAGGAAATAATGTAATAATACATTCGGGAAGTGTTATAGGAAGTGATGGTTTTGGATATGTTTGGGATGGTAATAATCATGTAAAAATTCCTCATATTGGAAAGGTTATTATTGAGGATGATGTAGAGATTGGAGCAAATTGTACCATCGATAGAGGAACCATAGATGAGACAGTAATTGGAAAAGGCACAAAAATAGACAATTTAGTTACTATTGCCCATAATGTTAAAATTGGAGAAAATTGCATTATTGTAGGACAGAGTGGGGTTGCTGGAAGTAGTTCTATTGGTAACAATGTAATCATTGCAGGACAGAGTGGAGTTTCTGATCATGTAAAAGTTGGAAATAATGTAGTAATACTTGCAAGAACAGGTGTTACAAAGGACATACCAGATAACTTAGTAGTTTCTGGATTTCCCGCAAGACCCCATTCTGAAGAATTAAAGATACAGGCTATCTTGAAAAAACTTCCTGAAATTTGGGAGAAACTTAAAAAGTTATAATGGAATTTCAAAGAACAATTAAGAGAGAAATTACTATAGAAGGCGTAGGTCTTCATACAGGTAAATTTTCGAGGATTACTCTTATCCCATCCGAGGAAAACAAAGGAATAATCTTTATAAAAAATAATTGCCAAATTCCAGCTTTAGCTGATTATGTAGTGGATACTAAAAGAAATGTAAGTTTAGGATATAATGGTATAGAAATTTTAACTATTGAGCATCTTCTTTCTGCTCTTTATTCCTTAAGAATAACAAATTTATATGTTCTTGTGGAAGGTGATGAGATACCCATTCTTGATGGAAGTTCTTTTCCTTGGATAGAAGCTATTAAAAATTCAGGAATAGAGGTACAGAAAGCACCTATAGATTATTTTTCTTTAGATTTTCCGTTAGTAGAAAAAGAAGGCAAAGGAATGATCATCCTGTTTCCCTCTAATTCTTTTAAGATTCACTGCGTACTTTCCTTTCCGGGAACACCTATTCTGTGGCAAAGATACGAATTTTTTGATCTTGATAAATATGAAAAAGATATTGCACCTGCAAGAACTTTTGGTTTTTGGTATGAATTGGAAGAACTTGAAAAGAATGGACTGATAAAGGGAGCAAGCTTAGAAAATGCTGTTCTTGTTGGGAAAGAAGGGTATGTGAATAAAGAAAGATTTGAGGATGAACCTGTAAGACATAAAATTTTGGATATTATTGGTGATTTTTGCTTGCTTGGAAGGTATTTAAATGCTCACATTTTTGCTCTTTCCTCAGGTCATACTCTTCATATTAAGATGGTTAGAAGACTAAAAGAGTTCTTTAGGGGGAGTAATAAGGAATGAATGTGGATATTTTAAAGATATTACCTCATAGATATCCTTTTTTAATGGTGGATAGGGTTATAGAATTTAAGAAGGGTGAAAGCATAAAAACAATTAAAAATGTATCTTACAATGAACAGATTTTTCAAGGACACTTCCCTGAATATCCTATTTTCCCTGGAGTATTAATAATTGAGGCTTTAGCTCAGTCCGCAGGTATCCTTTTGTTTTTATCCTTTGGGGAAGAGGGAAAGAAATATATAGCATATTTGACAGGAGTGGATGGAGTAAAATTTAGAAAACAAGTAACCCCAGGAGATGTGCTAACCTTAGAAGTAACTCTTAAAAAAAGCCTTAAGAACATATTTAAGTTTGACGGCGTAGCTAAAGTAGGGGATGAGGTAGTAGCAGGAGGTGAGATTACACTTGCTTTGGGAGGAGCATAAAAACCTTTCTTTTGTTCATCCTTCCGCCGAGATAGGAGAAAATGTTATTATTGGTCCCTTTTCGATAATAGAAAGGAATGTAAGGATTGGTAAAAATACAATAATTGAAAGTGGGGTAGTTATTAAAGAGGGGACAATTATTGGGGAAAACTGTCATATACATTCTGGAGCAATATTAGGGGATGTTCCTCAAGATATTAATTTCAAAGGAGAAAAGAGCTATCTAATCATAGGAAATAATGTAACTATTAGAGAATATTGTGTATTACATAGGGCGAGTGGGGAAGGAACTGCTACTATAGTAGGAGATGATTGCTATATTATGGCTTATTCCCATTTAGCCCATAATGTAAAATTAGGGCGAAAAGTAATAATTGCCAATGCCACTCAAATTGCAGGATATGTAGAGATCGATGATCAAGCTTTTATCAGTGGGCTCGTTGGTATCCACCAGTTTGTTAGAATTGGAAAACTTGCTATGGTGGGGGCATCCTCAAAGATAGTCAAAGATATACCTCCATATGCTCTTGCAGATGGAAACCCTGCCAGAGTTTATGGAATAAATACTGTTGGCTTGAAAAGATCAAATTATCCCTTAGAGAAAAGAAATCTTATTAAAAAACTTTTCCATATACTTTATTCAAATCTACCCTTTGAAAAAAGGCTTGAAGAATTATTAAAGTATGAGGATGAATCTGCTAAAGAAATAGTAAATTTTGTGAAGGGATCAAAAAGAGGCATTACCGCTTCATCTTGGAGGGAAGAAGAATGAAGATAATGTTTTCGGTAGGAGAAGTATCTGGGGATTTGCATGGTTCTTATTTGGTTAGAACCTTAAAAAAATACAATCCTAACATTTACTTTTTCGGCTTAGGTGGAAGCAGGATGAGGGAAGAGGGGGTTGAAATAATAGATGATGTTACGGAGTATAGCACTATTGGTTTTGTAGAACCGCTTCCTTACATTCCCAAATTTCTATTTTTGCTAAAAAGGCTTGAAAGGATTTTAAGGGAAGAAAAACCAGATTTACTTATTCTTATTGATTTTCAAGGCTTTAACGTACTCTTAGCCAAAATAGCAAAAAAACTTGATATTCCTACTATTTACTATTTTGCTCCCCAATATTGGTTATGGGGAAATAAGGATAAAGTAAAAGAGATAGCGGAACATATTACCTGGATAATAGCAACATTTCCTCAAGAATATTCTCTTTACAAAAACTATACTGATAACATAGTTTATTTTGGACATCCCTTAGTAGATTATTTATCGGGATTAGAAAGGAGAGAAAGAGAAGAAAATCTTATAGGGTTATTTCCTGGAAGTAGAAAACATGAGATAAAAAGTCTAATGCCTCTATTTATGAATATTGCGGATCATTTTTCTAAGCAAGGATTTAAATTTATTCTACCTATATCCTCCGATAAATTTAAACCTTTGATTGAGAAGTTTATGGATAAAAATATAGATATTGAGGTAATTTCTGGAAAACAAAGCTATTCAGCTTTGCAGAGGATAAGCTTGGGGCTTGCCTCTTCTGGCACCATAACTCTTGAGGCAACTCTTCTTCTTTCTCCACTATTTGTATTCTACAAAACCTCTTTTATAACTTATATGATTGCTAAAAGGCTTGTTCATCACAAATACATATCTTTACCTAATATTTTGGCTGGAAAGGAAATATATCCTGAGTATATTCAGAAGTTTAATATTAAAAAGATTATTACGGATGTGGAAGAATTTCTGAAAAATCCTAATAAAAGGGAGAATATGATAAGGGAGCTTGGGGAGATAAGGAGTACTCTTGGAGAGGAAGGAGTTCTTGATAAAATAGCTAAATTTATTATAAGTAGAGCCTATGAATGATTTTTATTTTTTGGTTAACGGTCCTGGAGAGATTGCAGGTTGGCTTTATCCTTTAGTAAAAACTCTAAAGAGAAAAAGTTTCAATTGGATAAAAGATACTAATTTTTATTGTGTCTTAGTGCCATGCCAATTTGCAACAGGGGAAGAAAAGAAAGTTGTTGAAAGTTTCAATTTCTTTAAACGAATCTTTACTCCTGAAGAATACTATGGTCTTTTCAGAAGGAAAAAACAGGGAAAAACTATTGTTTTTCATTTAGGGGGAGATTTATTTTTTAACGGTATATTGAGTAAAATATGGAATGCCTATTCAATTGCCTATATAGAGAAGAAATATTTTTGGGATTTCTTCTTTGATAAAGTATATTCTTCAAGGTTTTTATCTCAAAAGATAAAATGTGTTGGAGATCTAAGATTTGAGAATCTAAATAGAAATGCTTTCTCTGTTCATAGCAATAAAATTGCGTTATTTCCAGGTAGTAGAGATTATGCATTAAGATTTTACTTGCCTTTTTATATGGCTTTGATCAAAGAAATTAATAGATTTTACCCTAATCTTTCCTTTACATTCTTTTTTTCTCCATTCCTAAGGAGTGAAGTAATAAATTATTACTTGAAAAGATTGAGTCCTATAATGGAAAATCTGCCTATTGAAATAAAAATACTGAAAGATTGGGAGGAGGATATAAAAGATATCCTCTTTAGTATAACTTTGCCTGGAACTACAACAATACAGCTTGCCTACTCCGGAATTCCTATGCTTGTAATTTTACCTTTACATAGACCCGAGTACTTGCCTTTAGAAGGTATTGCTCATTTCTTAAAGGGAAAAGTTAGAAATAAGTTAGTTGATTTTTACCTTAAAAAAAACCCATATTTGGCTCTTCCAAATAGATATAAAGAAGGTATTGTAAAGGAGATTGTTGGTAAATTTAATTTTCAGGATGTGCTAAAATATCTATTGGATATATTAAATGATAGAAATGTCATTTATAAAATGCATAAAGACTTAGAGGAGACCTTTCCTCTGATGGAAATAAATCCATCAGAGGTTATATGGAGTGATTTGAATGAAATTTTGGAAAAAAATTTTTAATTTATTAAAAGGATACTGGATTTATTTATTGGGCGGTTTTATATGTATACTGATTGTTAACTCAACTCAGTTATATGCTCCTAAATTTGTTGGGGAGCTTATTGATCAGCTCGCAAAAACAAAAGATATTGCCTCTTTAAATCGTATTGCTCTAATTATAATTTTGCTTCTATTTTTAAGAAGCCTATTTTTATATGGACAAATTTATTTATTATCCTTTGTAGGGCATAGATTAGTAGCAGATCTAAGAAACAAACTTTTTGAAAAGATCCAATATCTATCTTTGGAATATTTTAATAAATGGTCAAGTAGTGAACTTATATCAAGAACTCTCCAAGATACCCAACTCATCCAAACATCTTTTTTATCAAGTCTTTCTGACTTTTTCTATTCTATTATTCTTCTTACTGGAATTATAATAATTCTTTTCATTTCTCAATGGGAACTTGCCTTAGCAACCCTTATTATTATTCCTTTATTTTCACTATCAGTTTCGGGAATTGGAAAAGAGATACAGAAATGGTCCTTAGCTGTTCAGAGAAAGATTGCAGATTTAACAACTATTATTCAGGAAAGTATAAAGGGTGCTCGAGTGGTAAGAATTTTTGTAAAAGAGAATGAGGAAATAAACAGGTTTAAGAAAGAAAATGAAAAGAATTTTTGGAGAAATATAAAAATTGTTCAACTTACTGCAACCCAGATTCCTCTTGCAAGTTTTCTAAGTGCTCTTGCCATTGTTTTTCTTATATGGTTAGGGAGTAGAAAGATTGCACAAGGAACTCTTACTATTGGATCATTTATTGCCTTTCTAACTTATGTAGGTATGGCTCTTGATCCTGCATTAACTCTTTTAAGGGTCTTTTCTGGGATAAAGCAAGCTTCTGCCTCTTTTGAAAGAATTTTTGAGATCTTAGAACAAGGTAAGGATGTTGTTGAGATACCTAATGCAATTGTTCTTCCTCCTATAAAGGGTAGGGTTGAATTTGAGAATGTTTATTTTACCTATGATAACAAAAATTGGGTCTTGAAAAATATAAATTTAAGAGTAATGGAGGGAGAAAAAGTTGCCATAGTAGGCATTAGTGGGGCAGGAAAGACATCTTTAGTTAATCTTATCCCGCGCTTTATAGATCCTACCTTGGGTAGGGTAAAAATTGATGGCTACGATTTAAGGGAAGTAAAATTAAGTTCTTTGAGGAGTCAAATTGGTTTTGTTACTCAAGAAACCATTATTTTTCATGGTACAGTAAGAGATAATATTGCATATAGTAAACCAAATGCAAGTTTGGATGAGGTAATTGAAGCAGCAAAGATGGCAAAAGCTCATGATTTTATTATGACTTTACCTAATGGATACAACACTATCATAGGAGAAGGAGGAGTAGGACTTTCTGGAGGTCAAGCTCAAAGGATTGCTATAGCAAGAACTATCTTACATAATCCTCGATTAATCATCTTAGATGAGGCAACTTCTGCTTTAGATGCAGAATCGGAAGCTTTGATTCAAGAAGCTTTAGAAAATCTAATAAAAGGAAAAACCACCTTCATAGTTGCTCATAGGTTGTCTACTATTAGATGGGTGGATAGAATAATTGTTTTAGATCAAGGAGAAATTGTAGAGGACGGGACCCATGAAGAGTTAATTAATAAGAAGGGAGTTTATGCAAGGTTAATCCATTGGCAATTAGAAGAAGGAGAATTGAGCCATGAAAAAAATTAGAATGGGTGTAGTTGGAGTTGGTTCTTTAGGACAACATCACGTAAGAATCTTGAGTGAGCTTGAGAAGGTTGATTTGGTTGGTATTGCGGACATAAATGAAAAGAGGGTCCGTGAGATAGCATCCCTTTATCAGATTCCCTTTTATACTACTAATTATAAGGAATTAATGGATAAGATTGATGCTGTCAGTATTGTCACTCCTACTTCAACTCATTTTAGTATAGCTAAAGATTTTTTGGAAAGAGGTATTCATATTTTTGTAGAAAAACCAGTTACTCAGTACTTATGGGAGGTAGAAGAGCTTTTAGATCTTGCTGGAGGAAAGGATTTAGTTTTTCAGGTTGGACATATAGAGAGATTTAATCCTGCTATACAGGAATTGAAAAAATATATTAAAGATCCTCTATATATTGAAGCTCATAGAATGGGTTATTATAGTGGAAAGCCAGATGATGTAGGAGTAGTTTTGGATCTAATGATTCATGACTTAGATATCCTCTTTTACTTGCTTGGAAAGGATAAAATAATAAAAGATATCCATGGTGTAGGCTACTCTATTGTTACTCCTTTTGAGGATTTTGTTAATGTCTCCATTCTTTTTGAGGGAGGAATTTTAGCAAATCTTACCGCAAGCAGGGTTTCTTCTAAAAAATTTAGAAAGTTAGATATTCAAGAGAAAGATGGTACCTATATAACAGTAGATTATATAAATCAAAGTATAACTATAACCTGCCTTTCCAATAGAGTAGTTGATCCCAGTGTAGAAAGTCCTGTCTTTGAAAAGGAGGAGCCTCTAAAACTTGAGCTGGAGCAGTTTATAAATTGTATTATTAAAGGGGAAAGTCCTTTAGTTACTTTAGAGGATGGAAAATTAGCTGTTGCTTTAGCAACAGAAATTTTAAAAGAGATAGAGATCTATAGGATATAAAATGTTGCTCTTTATAAGTAATGGAATTGGAGAAGATATAATTGCAAGAAGAATAATTGAAAGGATCTTAAAATTCAAGGATATAAAAATATTTGTTTATCCTTTAGTAGGGGTTGGAAAAGCCTTTATAGATCTTCCTGTAGAACTTCTCGATCCAAGAAAAGAATTTCCAAGCGGAGGATTTAGTATAAGAGCCTTAGGAAGAGGTTTGTTTTCAGATTTAAAATCTGGTTTTATCCCCTTTTTCAAAGAACAATTGAAAACTTTAAGGAAGATGCAAGGCTTAAAAATGGAGCTTATTTGTGTTGGAGATACTTACAACCTTATTATGGGCTCTTTAACTAAGAAAAAAGCCTTCTTTCTTCCCACCGCAAAATCAGTATTAAATTCTTCCTTTTACTATCCTGAAATATACCTTATGAAAAAATTAACAAAATTTGTTTTCACAAGAGATAATCCCACTTCAGAATATTTAAGAAAATACATACCTTGGACCTATTATCTGGGAAATCCCATGTTTGATGGTTTAGATGATGAATTTTATAGTGATGGGCAAAAGGTCATTGTACTTCTTCCTGGAAGTAGGACGGAAGCAATTGAAAATTTAAAATTAATGCTGAAAACTTGTGAAATAGTTTATAGAAGTTATCCTGATTTTTCCTTTGAAATTGTTTTATCCCCTTATCTACCCATAGAAAGAAAAGATATAATAGAAAAATTGGTTAAAAGCTATAATTTTCCAGTAAATATAACATGTGGAGAATTTAATAATGTAGTTAAAAGGGCTTATTTAGTGCTTGGTTTAGCAGGCACTGCTAATGAACAGGCAGTTTATATGGGAAAGCTTGTGGTTTCATTCCCAGGAAAAGGACCTCAAATTACCCAAAGATTTTTAAAAATGCAGAAGGCTCTTTTAGGGGAAGGATTAGAACTGGCAAAGGACTTTAAGGAGGCAGGGGAAAAAATCATCTATTTTATTGAGCATCCTGAAGAGAAAAAAAGTAGAGCGTTTTCTGGAAAGGAAAGGTTAGGGAGAAAAGGAGCGGATAATATTGCGAAATTTATTCTTCAAAATATTAATCTTTAATTTAATACTGACTTTTGTCTCCTTTTCTTATGACTGGAAAAGCCTTTCTCAAAATTATGAAAACTTGCTTATTAAAGACCCTAATAATTTAGATTTACTCTTTGATCTTTTCGTAATTTATATGGCAGAGGGTAGATTAGATAAAGCCTATGATATATATAAAAAGATAGAAAAATTAGAGCCAAACCTATTCTATAAAAAGGCTAAAGAGATAAAAGAGGAAAATATTTTTTCTTATTATCAGCTTGCTTTTGCTAATTACTTTAGTGGAAACAAAGAAAAGGCACTACTTTATTTCAATAAAATTTATAATGTAAACCCGCAGGATGACTGGGTAATTGCCTACTTGGCTTACCTCCATTATGAAATGGGTAATATAAAATCCTCAGAAAGTTTAGTAGATGAAGGAATTAAGATTAACTCTAATAATGAGGCTTTACATGCTCTAAAATGTGCAATCTACTATAGAAAGGGTAACTATTTATTGGCGTTAAAAGAATATTTTATTACTCTAAGTATACTTCAAAAGAAAGGCTATAGTGAGTTATGGCAACTCTTAAGAGGGTTAGCTCATTAATAAATTGACATTCATTACATTTTTCTTTAACATTATGCATATAAATGCCTTTAGAAACACTTGGAATCTATAAATATTATGGTAAAAGGTGTGTAGTAAAGAATGTAACATTGCAGGTTGAACCTGGAATGGTGGTAGGATTATTGGGTCCAAATGGAGCTGGGAAAACTACCACCTTCTATACAATCATGGGAGAGGTCTTTGCGGATGCTGGAAAGGTCCTTTTAGAGGGGGAAGATATAACCTATCTTTCTATGCCAAAAAGGGCAAAAAAGGGTTTAGGATATTTGGCTCAAGATCCAACTATATTTAGAAAGCTTTCTGTTGAGGATAACATAAGATTAGTTTTGGAACTTACAAACTTAACTCCCTTAGAACAAAAAAAGAAATTGGAAGAGTTAATAGAAGAGTTTCAACTTCAAAAAGTAAGGAAAAATTATGGATACACTTTATCAGGAGGGGAAAGGAGAAGAGTAGAAATAGCAAGGGTCTTGGCTCTTTCCCCTAAATATATACTTCTTGATGAACCCTTTGCAGGTGTTGACCCCTTAACGGTACAAAACTTGCAAGAGACCATTCATTACTTGAGAAGTAAAAATTTAGGAATCTTAATTACAGATCATAATGTAAGAGACACCTTAGCCATTACTGATTTTGCCTATATAATATATTCTGGAGAGATTTTGATCTCTGGAACTCCAGAGGAGATTGTGAATAATGACTTAGCCAAGAAGTTTTTCTTAGGGGAGAGGTTTAATATATAATGTCTGGATTTTTACTTATTATCATTTTAATTATTCTAAGTGGTGTAATAGCCTACTTAGGTGACTATGTTGGAAGAAAAGTAGGGAAGAAAAAACTTTCACTTTTTAATCTTCGTCCCAAATATACATCACGTTTAGTAAGCGTTATCACAGGTATTTTAATTATGGTTTCCACATTGCTAATCCTTACTTTCTTTTCAGAGAATGTAAGGACTGCCATATTTGGCTTGGATAGACTAAAAAGACAATTAAGTTCTTTACAGATAGCAGTGAATATCAAAAATGAAGAGTTGTCAAAAGTTAATCAAAAACTCAAAGAAGCATCTGAAGAGAAGGAAATGCTAAGAGAAGAGGTGGAAAAATTTAGAAAAGAACTTGAAAATATTAAAAGCACAAAGGATAATTTAGAAAAAGAACTAATCAAATTGAGAAAAGAGAAGGAAGATCTGGTAAAGGATAAGGAAAATATGCAAAGGGCACTCTATGATATGTCAAAAAGAATAGCCATATTAGAAAAGGAAAAGAATAAATTGTTAGAGGACAAAAAAGGATTAGTTGAGGAGCTGGATTTCTTAACCAATACAATTAACCTTATCCGAAGTGAGGGATTGGTTTTTAGAAGGGGAGAATTAATTTTAAATTGGGTTAGTAGAGGAGGACTTTCAGAAGAGGAGGCTATAAAAGAGGGAAAGACCCTTCTTAGTTTATTGGAGCAGATTGCTACTAATAAAGGAGCAGGCTCTCAGAATAATAAGGGAACAGTATGGCTACCAAAATCGGAATGGGAAAAGCTCATTAATTCCTTAATGTCTCCTGGAGATAAATTAATCCGTACCATAGCCATGGTAAACACCTTTGAAGGAGAACCTGTGCTTGTTAGCTTAGATATACATCCTTATTTTCTCGTATTTAAAAAGAATGAAGTGATTTTAACAAGAGTTGTGGATGGAAGTGAATCAAAGGATAAGATTGAAGCAAGACTATTAGAAATATTATCAGAAGTGAATAAGATTGTCCAACTTAGGGGGATATTACCAGATCCACTTACTAATACTGTAGGAGATATATCCTTGGAAGATTTCTATAACGTAGTTTATGCTATAAAATCAAAGGGTAAAAAGGTTATTTTAAGTATAGTTGCAGACGAGGATACTTATAATAGTGGTCCTTTAAAAGTAAGATTTGAATTATAGGAGGGTATGATAATGGAGGAGAAAAAATTTGTAGAAAGTATAACTTCTCAAAAGGAAGACTTCTCAAGATGGTATACTGATGTAATTTTAAAAGCAAAGCTTGCAGATTATGCTCCAATTAAAGGTTGCATGGTAATTAGACCTTATGGATTTGCTCTGTGGGAGAATATGCAAAGATTGCTGGATGAAAAAATAAAAAGAACAGGTCATGAAAATGCATATTTCCCCTTGTTTATTCCTAAAAGTTTCCTTGAAAAAGAAGCAGAACACGTAGAGGGATTCTCTCCACAGGTAGCATGGGTAACAAAAGGAGGAGATGAAGATTTAGTAGAACCTCTTGCAGTAAGACCTACATCAGAGTCTATCATCTGTAGTATGTT
Organism: Dictyoglomus sp. NZ13-RE01; assembly: GCA_002878375.1. NCBI lineage: Bacteria > Pseudomonadati > Dictyoglomota > Dictyoglomia > Dictyoglomales > Dictyoglomaceae > Dictyoglomus > Dictyoglomus sp. NZ13-RE01. The sequence goes on along the minus strand of NIRF01000003.1, from coordinate 94,777 downwards.
TTCAAAGTGGATTCAATCATGGAGAGACTTACCCGTACTCATAAATCAATGGGCAAATGTGGTAAGATGGGAAAAAGAAACAAGGCTTTTCTTAAGAACAACAGAATTTTTATGGCAGGAAGGACACACTGCACATAGAACCTTAGAGGAAGCAGAAGAAGAGGCTTTAAAGATGTTAAATGTTTACAAAGAATTTTTTGAGGAAGATCTTTCTATACCAGTGATTGCTGGAGTAAAAACGGAGAATGAAAAGTTTGCTGGTGCGCTTAGAACCTATTCTGTAGAAGTATTGTTAGCGGATGGTAGAGCTCTTCAAGCTGGAACTTCACACAATTTAGGTCAACATTTTGCAAAAGCCTTTGATATTACCTTTCAAGATATAGATGGGGAAAGAAAGTATGTATGGCAAACCAGTTGGGGAGTTTCTACACGTTCCATTGGAGCACTAATTATGACTCATGGAGATGATTATGGTCTTGTCCTACCTCCAAAGGTAGCACCTTATCAGATAGTTATCATTCCAATATGGAGGGAAGATAAAGATAAGGAAAAGGTATATAGATATGTGGATGAAATTTACTCTATCTTAAGGGAGCATTTTAGGGTTTTTGTGGATAAGGATGAAGAACATACTCCAGGATGGAAGTTTAATGAGTGGGAGTTGAAAGGAGTTCCAGTAAGAATTGAAATAGGACCTAAGGAGGTAGAAAAAGGAGAGATCTTTACAGCAAGAAGAGATAAAAGAGAAAAAACTTCTTTCAAAAAGGAAAATATGGTGGATAACTTGAGAGATCTTTTAAATAACATTCAAAGGAGTATGTTTGAAAAAGCTTTGAGATTTAGAGAAGAAAATACTTATGAGGTAGAATCCTTTGAAGAATTTAAGAAAATAATAGAGGAAAAAAGAGGATTTATTAAAGCCAGTTGGTGTGGAAGTGGAGAATGCGAGTTAAAAATTAAAGAGCTAACTTCTGCTACTATAAGAAACATACCTTTTGATTGGAAAGAAGAAAAAGGAAAATGTATCTATTGTGGTAAAGAAACAAATATAAAAGCTTTGTTTGCCAAAGCCTACTAAAGATAAAAGATTATGGAGAAGGTAGAGGTTTTAATTGAGAGATTAGATAAAAATTTACCTCTCCCCTTTTATGCTACAGAGGGGGCATCCGCTCTTGATCTCTTTGCAAGGGAGGATTTTATACTTCCTCCTTTTAATGAAATAAATGGAGGAATAATAGTTCCTACGGGAATTAGAATAGCTCTGCCCTTGGGATTCTTAGCTTTAGTTCTACCAAGGAGTGGTTTATCTGCAAAGGAAGGGATTACAGTCTTAAACACTCCAGGACTAATAGATAGTGATTATAGAGGCGAGATATTGGTTAACTTAATTAATTTTTCCAACAGAACCTTTTATGGAAAAAGGGGAATGCGTATAGCCCAGTTGTTAATTCTATCTTATCCTAAGGTTTTATGGAAGGAAATGGATAAATTGCCAGAAACTGAAAGAGGAGAGAGGGGGCTGGGAAGCACAGGAATTTGATATAATAATAAAAGGATTTAACTTTTTTAGGAAATTTCACTAAAAGAATATTAAAATTTGTAGAAGGGGGTTTTAAAAGATAAAATGAAACAATATACCACTGAAGATTTAAGAAATGTAGGACTTTTTGGTCATGGAGGTTCTGGAAAAACTACATTATCGGAGGCAATTCTTTACACCGCTAAAGTTATAGATAGAATGGGAAAAGTTGAGAGTGGGAATACGGTTTCTGATTTTGAGCCTGAAGAAGTAAAAAGAGGAATTTCTCTTAGTTTATCCCTTCTTCCTTTTGAATGGAAAGGTAAGAAGATAAATTTAGTGGATACTCCTGGATATGCGGATTTTATTGGAGAAGTAATTAGTGCTCTTATGGCTGTAGATACTGTGGTGTTGGTCTTGGATGCAATCTCAGGTATTCAGGTTCAACATGAGAGAATCTGGAGCATGGCACAGGAATACTCTTTACCCTCCGCATTTATCATAAATAAGTTGGATAGAGAAAATGCGGACTTTTTTGAAACTTTGAAGACTTTACAAGAAAGATTTGGAAATAAAGTTTTACCAATAGTTTTGCCTATCGGAAAAGAGGCAAGTTTCCAAGGAATTGTTGATCTACTTAACGAAAAGGCTTATATTTATCCTGATGATAAAGGAGAAGAAAAAGAGACAAGTATTCCTTCAGAGTTGAAGGAAGAAGTAAATAAATGGAGACAAAATCTCATTGAAACTATTATAGAGTTTGATGAGGAACTTTTGCAAAGATATTTAGAGGGGGAAGAAATAGAAGCCAATCTAATTGTGGATACCCTTAGAAAAGCTTTTATTAATAGAGAGATATTCCCTGTTTTTGCCATATCTTCCACTAAGAATGTTGGAGTATCTAAATTTTTAGATTATGTAATTCAGATGTTTCCAAATCCTAAGGAGAGAGCTCCTATTAAGGTTGAAGATGTAAAGACAGGTGAAGAAAAGGAAGTTAAAATAGGGGAAAATAATGGTGTGGTGGCTTTTGTATTTAAGACTTCCGCAGATCCTTTTGTAGGAAAACTCAATTATTTAAGGATAATATCAGGAAGTTTGAGACCTGACTCAAACTTATACAATCTAAATAAAGATATTCAAGAAAAGATTGCCCAAATTTATTATCAAAGAGGCAAAAACCAAGAACAAGCTATTGAGGTTACTACTGGCGATATATGTGTAGTCTCAAAGCTAAAGGAAACTGCCACAAATGATACCTTATCAAGCAAAGAAAATTCTTACAAAATTAAGCCACTACCATTCCCAGAGCCAGTATTCTCAGTCTCCGTTATACCAAAATCAAGAGCGGACGAGGATAGAATGAGTACTGCCCTGACAAGAATAGTAGAGGAAGATCCTACAATAAGGGTACAAAGGAATTTTGAGACTAATGAAACCTTAATTTATGGATTAGGAGATTCCCATTTAGAGGTAGTAGTGGAAAGAATGCAAAGAAAATTTGGGGTAAATGTTACTTTAGGTACACCTCAAGTGGCATATAGAGAGACTATAAGGACGACAGCAAAGGCGGAAGGAAAGGTTAAGAAGCAGACAGGTGGAAGAGGTCAGTATGGACATGTTTGGTTAGAACTTGAACCCCTTCCAAGAGGTGGGGGATTTGAGTTTGTAGATAAAATTGTGGGTGGTGTAGTACCAAAGAACTACATACCTGCAGTAGAAAAGGGTATAAGGGAAACTATGGAGAAGGGTATTTTGGCTGGTTATCCAATAGTAGATGTTCGGGTTACATTATTTGATGGTTCATACCATGAAGTGGACTCCTCTGATATGGCTTTTAAAGTGGCAGCTGCAAAAGCTTTTAAAAAAGGATTTTTAGAGGCAAAACCTGTCCTACTGGAACCTATAATGCAGGTAGAAGTAACTGCGCCGGATACCTATACAGGGGATATAATAAGTGACCTTAATGGGAGGAGAGGAAGGGTTACTCAGATAGAGTCCTTAGGAAAAATGCAGGTTATAAAGGCTTTGGTACCTCTTGCGGAAATGTTGAGATATTCTTCTACTTTGAAATCAATTACGCAAGGTAGAGGCTCATATACGATGAAATTCTCCCATTATGAGGAAGTTCCTGCAAAGATACAAGAGGAGATTATTGCTAAGGCAAAACCAAGAGCAGAGGAAGAGGAAGAATGATAATAAAGTTTGAAGTAGGAGATATAATAGAACTGCCAAAGCCCCATCCTTGTGGTGGAAAGACCTGGGTAGTATTGTATGTAGGCTCAGACATAAAACTGCAATGCGAAAAATGTGGACATATTATAATGATTCCAAGGATAAAAATAAGAAACAAGGCAAAAAAGGTTGGGAAAAAGGAAATTGAATCCTATGGAGCAGAATTATAAAAGAATTGTAGTTAAGATAGGGACCTCAAGCCTTGTAGATGATATGGGGTCCCTATCTCCCGAAAAACTTCTTAGAATTGTAGAACAATGTGTAAAACTTAAGAGATTAGGGAAAGAAGTAATTCTTGTTTCTTCTGGAGCGATTGCATCAGGTAGGGAGATAATAAAGGGCTTAGTAGGAAGAAGAGATTTACCTGCAAAACAAGCTTTGGCAGCGGTAGGACAAGTTAGATTAATGCAGTACTATTCTCAGCTCTTTTCCCTATTCCATCAACCAATAGCTCAAATCTTGCTTACTGCGGAAGATCTCTATGATAGAAAAAGGTATTTAAATATATCCAACACCTTTACCATTTTATTAAAAGAGGGAGTAATTCCAATAGTTAATGAGAATGATACTGTGGCAGTAGAAGAGATAAAAATAGGTGATAATGATACTCTTTCTGCTAAAGTTGCTTGTGCTGTAAATGCGGATCTACTCATTATCTTGTCTGATGTAGAGGGTGTTTATACAAAAGATCCTCATAAAGATGCAAACGCAAAACTTATATCCGAGATTTATGAGATAGATGAGGAGATAGAAAAGTTGGCAGGACCTGGCAAAGGTACTGGCGGTATGTATACAAAAATTTCTTCTGCTAAAATTGTAATGTCCGCTGGAATTCCCATGGTTTTAGCAAAGTCAGATATTCCAGATGTAATAATTAGAATAATAAATGGAGAAAGAATTGGAACTCTTTTTATACCTAAAAAAGAGCATACCCAAAGAAAAAAACATTGGCTTCTATTTATAACAAAACCTGAAGGAAAGGTCTACATAGATGATGGGGCAATAACAGCCATTCTAAAAAAAGGAAAAAGTCTGCTTCCTGTAGGAGTTAAAAGGATTGAGGGAGTTTTTGGAAGTGGTGATGTAGTCTCCATTTGTACCCTTGAAGGGGAGGAGATAGGAAGAGGCATATCAAATTATAGTAGTCTTGAACTTTCCCAGATAATAGGAAAAACAAAAGAGGAAATAGAAAACCAAATGGAGCTTTCCTATGAAGAAGTTGTACATCGGGATAATTTAGTAGTTATAAAGAACGATTAAATGTATTTATTTTCTTTTAAGCTTAAATATCTACCATCAGAGATTATCAAGTGATCCAAAACCTCTACACCAATAATTTTTCCTGCCTCAATTAGCCTCTTAGTAAAGATTATGTCTTCCTCGCTGGGTGTTAAATCTCCAGAAGGATGATTATGAGCTAATATTATTTTCCCAGAGTTTTCTTGAAGAGCATAACGAAAGATTTCTCTTGGCTGTGCATATACCACATTTAGATTTCCCTTCGCTATTAATTTTTTACTTAAACATCGATTCTTCACATCCAAATAGGCACAAAATAAATGTTCTTCAGAAAGATTTAGAAAATCCTCTTGAAAAATTAAATAAGCGGACTGCGGATTCTGAATACTCTCTTGAAAATACTCCCTTTTATCTAAGAAAATTCTTTTACCTAATTCAATGCTTGCTTTAATCTGAATGGCTTTTGTAACTCCAATACCTGGATATTTTATTAATTCTCCAATACCTACTTCAAAGAGTCTTTTTAAGCTTCCAAAATCCTTTAATATCTTTTCGGAAAGCTCAAGAACAGATAAATTTTTAGTTCCTGTTCTTAGAATAATAGCGAGCAGTTCTATATCAGATAAGCTTTGGCTTCCCTGATTTATAAGCCTTTCACGAGGCTTTTCATTTTCTGGTAAATTTTTTATCTTACTCATCCTGAGATGGAGGGATTTTCTCTACATCCTCAGGCTCTAATTTTTCTTCCTCTGCAATTTTCTTTATTTCTTCCTGTTTTTCATCAATACTTTTTTCTATTTTCTCAATCTCCTCAATAAACTTTTGTATCTCTTCCTTTGTCAAATCTCTACCCTCTTTATAACCCTTATAAATCTCCTCTCCAAGCCTTCTTAAATACTCCCTTTTATCTCCTTCTAAGGACAAGATTTCCGCTTTCAAGCCCGCAATCTTTGCCAGTTTTACAGATTCCTTCCCCAAGGTTTTTGCAAGATCTGTAATGGCATCTCCTGCCTTTTTAGCAAAGGAGCCAATTTGTGGTTTCAAATCTTCCCAAATTTTTTTCCATCTATCCTCCGCCATTTTTTCACCTTCCTTCTAATACAATTCTATTTGATAAAAGAAGAAGCACTTTTTGGTTAAATCGGTCCATAACCGATAGGGTATATGAGTTTAGAGATGGATCATAAGTATATGTTATTTTATAATGCTCATTATTTTCGTCACTATATGGCTTATTATTATAAGGATTTTCAGGGAATGTGCCATTAGGAATGTATTTTTTCAAGTTTAAATATAGATCGTTGAGGGTTGTTGCGGTAGGATATCTTCCTTCATGATCTGTAGCATAAGCTTCTACTGCCACATGAAGAAGCCTAAGATTTGCTCTTGCGGACGTTTCTCTTGCCCTCTCAATTGTTGAAAAATAAATATTGTATATGAAAAATGATAATATCCCAATAATTATAAAAACAATCATAAGCTCTATAAGAGTAAAACCATTTTTCTTCATAAGCTCTCCTTTTATTTTTTAAAATAAAGGGCAAGCTTTTACACTTGCCCTTTATTTTAAATATAAGGATTTGGATTAGTCAACTATCTGTTGGAAAGTTCGATAACAGCAGTGGTATTGGTTCTGTTGTAGCCTTTTAAAGTATAGGAGTTAGTAACAGGATCATACTGATAAGTTATAGCGTATTGTTGTGCTGTTGTTGGATTATCTTTTATAGGACTATCTGAATCAAAGAGGTTTTCGCCTACCTTATATGGCTGATTTGTAGCAGGGCTCTTTGGGAACTGATTGCCAGGTAGGTATGCAGTATAAGCGTTAAGATCATCAGTATATGTTCCGCTATGCTCTGTTGCATACATTTCAATGGCAGTTTGAATTGTTTTTACTGCGCTTCTTACTGCAGACTCCCTTGCTTTCTCAGTTGCCCCCATAAAGTTTGGTAATGCTACTGCAGCTAAGATGGCAATGATTACGATGACCACCATTAGTTCAATCAAGGTAAAACCTTTCTCTCTTCTCATTCTTTATTCACCTCCTTTCTTATAAATATTATACCCCAAAATTTAAAAAATTATTATTAAAAATTTTTTTTACTCATCCAACAAGAGCTTCCTTCTTTAATAGATTAACTTCCTCAAAGTTTTGAGCTATATTTACAGAATGATCACCTATTCTTTCAAGATTAGTTAGTATATCAGAGAATACTAAGCCTGCAATAGGATTACATACTCCCATCTTCATCCTTACTATATGATTATCAATTAGTTCCTTAACAAGTTTATCTATCTCCTCTTCAATTCTTAGTACATCCTTTAATCGGGAAACATGAGTTTCTTTTATCATCTCAAAGGCATTTTTCATATTTTTATATACCAGCTCTCTTAACTCTTCTAATTCTTTTTGAGCAAACTCAGAGAATTCAACTTTATTTGATATCTTATCTTCTATTTTTTCCATGATATTAGTTAAATGGTCTGCAATTCTTTCCACATCATCAACACTTCTCAAAATTGCATTTAATTCTTTTGCCTCTTGTTCTGAAAGAGGGCGTGAGGATAGTTTTGTTAAATAGTTAATAAGAGTTATTTTTAGATAATCTGTAATGTCTTCCATATCAAGAATCTCTTTTTGTTTTTCTAACCCATTACTTTTCAAAGAATCAAAAACCATATTGAACATATCCTCAGATATATCCGCCATTCGAGCTAATTCTTTTCTTGCACCCTCTAATGCAGTTGTAGGTGTATCCAAAAGTAGAGGATTTAGGAAAAGTGGTTTCTTGTAAATGATCTTTTCTTCTCCTGGAAGCAATATTTTAACGATAAATGCATAAGGTTTTGTAAACCAAATCCATATAAAACTCCAAAAAACATTAAATAATGTATGGGCATTAGCTACCTGTCTTGCAGGATCTAAAGAAGTTTTCATTACTATATTCGTAAATATCCCTAAGAATGGAAAGATTAAAGTTACTCCAATCACATTGAACAAGAGATGGGCAAGAGCGGTTCTTTTTGCTGAAAGTCTTGTCCCTATGGATGCTATTAAAGCTGTAACGCATGTTCCAATATTTGCTCCCAGGATTAGTGGAATAGCGGATGTGATAGGTATAGATGATTTGTTTGCTAAAGCAACAACTATGCTTGTAGTTACACTACTACTCTGAATAATAGCAGTAACACCCGCACCCACAAGAATACCTAAAAGAGGATATTTACTCATCGATATCATAAGTTCCCGAAAATAGGTCCAATTTTTTAAAGAAGTTAGGGAGTCATCCATAAGTTTTAGTCCGAAAAATAGAACACCAAAACCAAATAAAGCCTCACCTATATACTTTACATACTTTCTTTTTCCAAAAAAGAGAAATAAGAATCCTATAAAAAGGAAATAAGGAGATAGGTAAGTAAGTTTGAAGGCAACAAGTTGAGCGGTAATTGTAGTTCCGATATTTGCACCAAAAATTACTCCTAAGGAGCCCTCCAGTGTGATTAATCCTGCATTAACAAAGCTTACAGTTAAAACAGTTACTGCACTACTACTTTGAACGATGGCTGTAGTCAAAGTACCTATAATCAAACCTTTCCAGGGAGAGTTTGTGATTTTTTTCAAAAATGTCTCTCAACCTTGAGCTTGCAGCTTTCTCTAAACCTGAACTCATCTGTATAATTCCATATAAGAAAAGAGAAAGTCCTGCCAATAAAAGCCCTATATTATCAGCATTAAGAGGAAAATTCTGCATACTTCTTCCTCCATATTAGTATTTTACTGATGGAGTATATCATATAAATTTTAAAAAGATATTAAAGATGTTATAATCAATTGCTAACTAAGGCCTGGAGGAGGATTAAAAGATGGATTATGTTAATGCTCTTAATTATATATATGGGCTTATAAATTATGAGAGAAAGCTTGATAAACTAAATTATGATGAGAAAAAGTTTTATCTTGAGAGAATGAGATATCTTTTGGATATTATGGGGAATCCCCAAAAAGAATTAAAAGCCTTTCATATTGCAGGGACAAAAGGAAAGGGCTCAACATCCGCAATGATTTTTTCTATTCTAAAGTCTGCAGGATATAAAGTGGGTTTATACACATCCCCTCATTTACAAAGTATTAGAGAGAGAATTGTTACTCATGAAGGATTAATTAGTAAAGAAGAATTTACAGGTTTAATGGAAGAAGTGAAGGAGTATGTGGATTTTGCGAGCAAACATCCAGTCTATGGTGCACCAACATTCTTTGAGGTTTTAACGGCATCCGCCTTTCTTTATTTTTATAGAAAAAAATTAGATTTTGTAGTCATAGAGGTAGGATTGGGAGGGAGATTGGATGCTACAAATACCATCATTCCATTAGTATCTATAATAACTCCAATAGGATTTGATCATATGCATATATTAGGGAATACACTTCCAGAAATAGCAAGAGAAAAAGCAGGAATAATAAAATATAATGTGCCTCTAATTTGTGCCCCTCAAGATCCTTCTGCCTGGGAAGAGATTAAAAAACAGGCTCTATTAAAAAGAGCACCATATATAAAAATAGATGAGGTTTATTCTTGGAAAAAAGTAGTTTCAAATTTAAAAGAGCAAATTTTTACAATATCTAAGGATAATACAGATTATATTTTTAGCATTCCTCTATTAGGAGAACATCAATTGGTTAATGCGGTATGTGCTTTTTCTGCCTTAAACCTAAATCTGAAATGGTATATCTCATTGGAGGATTATAAAAAGGGTTTTTCAGAAGTAGAGTGGCATGGAAGGTTTGAAGTTGTTCAAAAAGATCCATTGGTTATTATAGATGGTGCTCATAACCTATCCTCCGCAATAGCTTTAAGAGAAACCTTAGAAGATTATGTTAGATATAAAAGATTATTCCTAATATGTGGAATGATGAAGGATAAGGATGCTTATGCCTTTTTAAATACCTTAGAACCATTAGTTCATAGTTTTCATTTCCTACCTCTTCCCAGTAGTAGGACAAGAGATGCGGATGAACTTGCTGGTTTACTGAATAACAGAGAAAAGCCTGTATTTACTTATAAGGACTTTCCTTCAGCCTTTGAAGATGTATATAAAAAAGCCTCACCTGAAGATCTTATCTTAATAACAGGTTCCTTATATCTTGCAGGTGAGGCTCGTGATTACTTTTTTGGAAAGGTTGATTAGCTCTTTAAAGCGGACTTTAGATATTCTAAGAATATGTTTTCAGGAACAGCCCCTTCTACTTCTACTTTATCATTAATAACTGTTTTGGGGACACCTGAAACCTCATATTTTTCAGCTAAATGGGGAAACTCAATAGCTTCTATCATGTCCGCAGTAATTAATTTGTTTTCTAATGCTGCTTGGTGGGCAAGTCTTACCATTCTTGGACAATAGGGACATGTTGGAGTAACAAAGACCTGAATATGGACAGGACTTGTTATTGTTTGAAGAAAAGCTTTTGTATTTTGAGAAAGTCCTGTTTCCCCTCTTGATACATCTATTATATCCTCAATTAAAGAGGAAAATTCATAACCTGATGGAATACCAAAGTACCTAAGATTTAGAACTTCTCCATTTTTTTCAAATAATATAGCTGGTATTTTATCCACATTATACTTTTTGGCTAAAATTTCATTAGCTAAAAAGTCATAAACCTCAAGCTCTAATAGGTCAGAAAGACCTACTACCTCTTCTAATATTTCTCTTGTTTGTTGACAATATTGACATTCAATTCTTCCAGGAACAACAAGTTTACTTCCTGCAGATCTTTCACTAAATAATATAATCTTTACCTTATCTTTTAGATTCTCATTAAATAAATTTTTTAAATACTCTCTATCCTCATCTCTTAAAAGTGCCATACTACAATCCTCCTTTAATCTTAATTTCATCTAAATATTTTCCTGCAGAAGTAGCTGCAATGGCTCCATCTGCTAATGCAGTTACAATCTGTCTCAAACTTTTTACTCGAACATCTCCTGCTGCAAAAATCCCAGGAACTGATGTTTGCATATTTTCATCAGTAATAATAAAACCATTTGGATCAAGTTTCAATAGGGAGGAGAAAAGCTCTGTTTGTGGGGTAAGTCCTATATATATGAAAACCCCATCGATAGGTATCTCTTTAACCTCACCACTTTTAACATCTTTTAATACTAAACCTTCCACTTTTTTGTCTCCTTTTATTTCTTCTACTACATGGCTCAATAGAAACTTTATTTTAGGATTTGAAAAGGCTTTTTCTTGGGTTATTTTCTCTGCTCTTAGTTGATCCCTCCTATGTATAATAATAACTTCTTCTGCAAATCTTGTTAGGTATAAAGCTTCTTCTAATGCAGAATCTCCACCTCCAACAACTGCCACTTTTTTCCCTACAAAAAAGGCTCCGTCACATACAGCACAATAAGAAACTCCTTTTCCTAAGAATTCATTTTCTCCAGGAACACCTAACTTTTTGGGCTTTGTTCCTACACAAATAATAAGTGCAAGAGCTCTAAAGGTTCTTAAAGGCGTTTCTACTATCTTCCAGTCTCCATCGAGCTTTATACTTGTTACTCCTGTTTCTATTATCTTTGTCCCGAATTTTCTTGCCTGTTGTTCTAATCTTTTTGAAAGCTCTTCTCCTGTTATACCTTCTGGGAATCCTGGATAATTTTCAATTACAGCAGTCAATGCAGCAAGTCCTCCTACTAAGGATTCCTCTAATAATAAGGTTTTTAATCTTGCCCTTCCTGCATAAATTCCTGCAGTTAAACCAGCAGGTCCACCACCAATAATTATAACATCTTGGACCTCATCAATAGCCTCCTCTTCAACCTTTTTAAAAGAAAATTCTAAAATTTTTACCACCTACCTTTCTCAATATACTACATAAGGTATGTTAAGTATACCAAAAAGATAATAATTATAGGTTAAAATTATGTTAAACAGCTAATTTGAAAATTGGCTCTATTCCCTTTGCTACCTCTTTCAAATAATTAACCTCTTCCTTCGTAATAGGTTTAAAGTTCTCCGCAATGTTTAAAGCCCATTCCCAGAATTTATATTCCCCGGGGGGTATAGCGGATGTTATAGGTTGGGATAAGGTAAACCTTAGGGCTAATTCTGCTATTTTATAATCTTCAATAGGTACATACCATGCCTTTTTATACGGTCTTTCTTGCCCTTCAGGAACAATTGTTTTAGCTAATGCTTTAATAGCTAATATTTTCACATTTTTCTCCTTTGCTTTTTCTATAACCTGTGGACCAAAATTGGTGTTGAAAAATTCTACAAAATTTATAGGAAATAAAATTGAATCAAAATTAAAAACATCTAAAAGTTTTAGTGCTACCTCTACAGAATGGGCTGAAAAGCCAATGTATCTAATTAATCCTTCCTCTTTTGCCTTAACAAAAGCGGATAATGCTCCATTTGGACCTATTACTTTTTCAAAATCTTCCATGGTAGTCATAGCATGAAGTTGATATAAATCAAAATAATCTGTCTCTAAATTTTTTAATGATTCATGAAGTTGTTTCCAAGCAGAATCCTTTGTCCTTTCTCCTGTTTTACAGGCAAGAAATATTTCTTTTCTTTTTCCTCTTAGTGCTGGTCCTAATTTAATTTCCGCATCTCCATAGGTGGGTGCTACATCAAAATAATTAATTCCCTTTTCTATAGCATAAGATACTCTTTTGTTTGCAGTTTCTTGATCTTCATTCATTACTAAAACACCACCAAATCCTATAATAGATAATTTTATTCCATCTTTAAATTCTCTCTTTTCCATGGTTTTCCCTCCGTATTAAATTTTTCTATATTATTCTACCATATTAAAATGACTCTTTACTATTAAAAAAAGTTATGGTAAACTTCTTTCTTGAAAGAGGATTAAAGATACCGCCGGAGTGGCGGAATTGGCAGACGCACTGGACTTAAAATCCAGAGGGTAGCGATACCCGTGCCGGTTCGAGTCCGGCCTCCGGCACCATCTTTTAGTCCCCTTAATTTTTATATGATGAGGTGGATTATGGCAGAAGAAAGACATGACCAAGACATTTTAATTCTTGAAGATGAAAATGGAGAAAAGTACGAATATATAATAAGAGATTTTATAGAAGTAGATGAAAATACGTATGTTCTACTAACTCCAAAATCTTCGGAAGATACTGATGAAATTTACATCTTTCGTTGCAAATTAACGGAAGAAAATGGAGAATTATATATCTCCGCTCTTGAAGAAATTGAAGACGAAGATGAATTTGAAAGAGTTGTGGAAGCTTTGGAATCAGAAGCTGAAGAAGAAGATTGGGAAGACGAAGATTGGGAAGAAGAGTAGTTTTCTTCTTTTTCTTGCCTTTTTATCAGTTTTCATATTTTTAGTTCTTTTAAGTTTTGCTCCAAAAAACTTAAATTCTAAAGATATTATTTTGGTTTATATTCCCCAAGGAAGTTCTTCCTTAGAAGTTGGGAAGATTCTAAGCAAAAAGGGAATAATAAATTGGGATTATGGGTTTTGGCTTTGGTGCAAGATTCTTGGGGTGGAAAGGAAATTGAAGTTTGGATATTACAAACTTTCCCCCCAAGAGGATCTATTTGAAATAATTAATAAGCTTATAAAAGGAACGGTAGAAACTCTAAAGTTTACAATTCCGGAAGGTTCTACCTTAGAGAATATTGCGGATATCCTTGAGAGTAAACTTCATCTTTCAAAAGAAACCTTTTTAAAATTAGCAGAAAATCCTAAAAATTTAGGAAAAATAAAAGATTATTTTAAGGATGAAATACCTACGACCTTAGAAGGTTATCTATTTCCCGCCACATATGATGTTCCTCTTGATTTAAAAGAGGAAGATATTATTTATATCTTACTAAGAACTTTTTTTAATAAATTAGATATTGAGATTCCCAATTGGAGGGAAGAATTAAAAAAGAGAAATATGACATTGAAGGAATGGGTAACCTTAGCTTCTATTGTAGAGAAAGAAGCAAAATATGACGACGAAAGACCATTAATTGCAGGCACTTTTTTAAATAGAATCAAATTAGGCTATAAACTGCAATCTTGTGCTACAGTAGAATACATATACAAATTCAAAAAACCAGTACTCTCTTATAATGATCTAAAAATTGACTCTCCATACAACACATATATCTATTATGGGCTTCCCCCATCCCCTATATGTTCTCCTTCAATTAATTCCTTAAAAGCCGTATTATATCCCCAAGGAGATTATTTATTTTTTGTCTCAAAAGGGGATGGAAGACATTACTTTTCAAAGACTTATGAAGAACATTTGAGATTTCAAAGGAGTAATGAAAAATGAAGACACCTGTATTAATTGGAATAGCTGGTGGAACAGGATCTGGAAAAACCACATTAGCAGAAAAAATTTTGGAATTTTTCCCAAAAGGGGAAGTTGTGGTTATTTCACAAGATTCTTATTATTTAGATCAAAGTCATCTTCCTTTGGAAGAAAGAAGAAAGATAAATTATGATCATCCTTTAGCTTTTGATTTTCCTCTTCTTATTGAGCATTTAAAGAAGCTAAAAAAGGGTGAACCTATACTTTGCCCAACATACTCTTTCTCAGAGTATATCAGACTTCCAGAGAAAATTTTAATAGAACCTAAGCCTGTAATAATTTTGGAAGGGATATTGGTTTTGATTGATGAGGAGCTTAGAAATCTATTGGATATTAAATTATATGTGGACTCCGATCCTGATGTTAGGTTTATAAGGAGGCTTTTAAGAGATATAAAGGAGAGAGGTAGAAATGTAGAACAGGTTGTTGAACAATATCTTAATACTGTAAGACCAATGCATTTACAATTTGTAGAACCTACAAAAAAATATGCGGATATAATAATTCCCGAGGGGGGATTTAATAAGGTTGCTATAGAATTAATTATTGCTAAGATTAAAAGTATTCTTGGAGAGAGTTATGTTGAGGGAGCTGAAACCTCAGAAATACGTACATTCGATTTTTAAAATTAAATTTGAAGAATTATATAATGTGGGTTATAGGGGAATTATTTTTGACCTTGATAATACTATTGTGCCATGGAATGAGCACAAGATAGATCAAAAAACTTTAGAATTCTTAGATTATTTAAAGAAAATAGGATTTAGAATAATAATTGTATCTAATAACTTGTCCTTTAAAAGAATTAATTTTTATTCTTCTCTTACAAACATTCCTGCTATTGGAGGAGCTTTAAAACCCAGAAATAGAGCCTTTAAAAAGGCTTTAAAAATTCTTCAAACTACCCCCGAGACAACCTTAGTAATTGGTGATAGAATATTAACAGATGTATGGGGAGGTAATAGATTAGGAATGTATACCATTTTAGTATCGCCATTGAATAAAAATGAGTTATGGATAAAAAGATGGACAGTGCGTCTATTTGAAAATCTTCTTATTAAATACTGGTTAAGTAAGAAAATTTTAAAGGAGGAATAAAATTTGCTTCGTGCTTTTGATGAAAAGATACTTAATTATTTAAGAGATAAAAAACTTATTTCCGAGGAAATTTATCAAAAAGCTAAAAACGCTTTGCAAGATCCGAATGTAGATACACAAACCTTTCTTTTAAATGAGAAAATCTTTACCGAAGAAAATTTGATAAAAATCTTGAAGGATCTATTAGGGTGGGAAGTTATAAATTACGAGGATATAAAGCCAGACCCAGCGGTTTCTAAAATCATTCCTCCATTCTTGAAAAAATTTTACAATTTTATCCCCATAAAAATAGAAGATAACTCAATACATATTGGATTTTTTATACCTATTAAACCATCAGCTATTGACGATATAACCTTGATGACGGGATATTCTGTGGTTCCATACATTATAAGAAGAAGCGGAGAATATGCCGAGGAAGAAGAAGTAGAAGATGTCATTGTAGAAGAGTCCTATAATTCAGGAACAATAATAATTCCAAATGAAGAAGTTAATTTAGAATTAGAAGAAGACAATAAAAAGCTTGTTGTAAAAACCGAAGAAGAAGAGCAAGAGGGTATTATAGAAATAAAAGAGGAAGAAATTGAAGAACTTGAGAAACTTGTAAGTGAAATTGCAGAAGAAAAGAAAGAAGAAAAAGAAGAGGTTAAGCAAGAAGGTGTGTTAGAGATAAAGGAGGAAGAGGTTGCGGATCTCTCAAAACTTATAGCTGAAGCAGTGGAGGAAAAACAAGAGGAGATCATTGAGGTAAAGAGAGAAGAAACTGAAGAGCTTAAAGAAGAAGAGAAAAAAGAGGAAAAGAGGGCTAATTTAATTGCAGAGAAAATAATTGGTGCAGTTAAGGATAAGCTACCAACTGCTGGAACAAAAGGTGAGAGGGTAAAAAGAGTTACAAGAAGAAAATTAGGAGAGATTCTCTTAGAAGAAGGTTTTATTGATGAAGAAAAATTAAATAAGGCGTTAGAAGAAGCCCAAAAATCTGGAAAGTCTTTGGGAGATATTTTATTAGAGCTAAAATATATTAATGATTATCAGCTTGCTAAAGCTTTAAGTATCCAATTAGGATTTGCCTTTAAATCTTTAAAAGATATAAAGGTGGATCCAGAAGTAACAAAACTTATAAATATGACAAAGATAAAGCAGGACATGATTTTACCTTTATATAAAGAAAATAACAAATTATACGTGGCAATTGTTGATCCAAGAAATATAACCGCCTTAGATGATATAAAACTTATAGCAAAAACTCAGATTGAACCAGTGATAGTACCAAAGTCGGAATTCTTTGAATTTATTGAAAAATTAACCTTATCCAAGGAGACAGAAGAGTTATTAGCGGAAGTTCAGTGGGTAAAAGAAGAAGAGCAACCACCTCAAGAACCAACCGAAGATGTTACAGAAGAAGGGGGAACGATTGCAAGGTTAGTTAATGGTATTTTGATAGATGCAGTAACAAAAGGAGCTAGTGATATTCATATGGAGCCTTTGGAAAAGGAGTTTAGAATAAGATATAGGATTGATGGCATTTTACATGAGGCTCAGAGAATTCCTAAGAACTTACAAGCTTCAATTATATCTCGTGTTAAGATTATTAGTAATATGGATATAGCAGAAAGAAGAATACCTCAAGATGGAAGAATTAAGATGGTCGTTAAGGGGCAAACTTACGATTTTCGTGTTTCCACATTACCTGGAATATTTGGTGAGAAGGTGGTTTTACGTATATTAGGAAGAAGTGAGATAGGTTTATCCTTAGAGAGTTTGGGGTTTAGTGAACATAATTATCAAAGATATGTGAAAATGTTGAGAAGTCCATACGGAATAATATTAGTAACAGGTCCTACAGGGAGTGGAAAATCAACAACATTGTATGCATCTCTAAATATGATTAATTCACCTGACATAAATATTATAACTGTTGAAGATCCGGTGGAGTATCAATTGCCTGGAATTCATCAGGTACAGGTTAATCCAAAGGCAGGCTTAACCTTTGCAAGTGCCTTAAGATCAATTTTAAGACAAGACCCTGATGTGGTTCTTGTAGGTGAGATTAGAGATGAGGAAACTGCAAGAATAGCTATTCAGGCAGCTTTAACAGGGCACTTGGTTCTCTCAACTTTGCATACCAATGATGCCCCATCTGCAGTTACCCGTCTTATTGATATGGGGATTGAGCCCTTCCTAATAGCATCATCTCTATTAGGAGCAGTTGCTCAAAGACTTGTAAGAAAAATTTGTCCTCAATGTAAAACTCCTTATAAACCAACAAAAGAAGAAATAGAGGTTCTTAAAAATAATTTACCAAACGAAGAGATAGATTTCGATAATCTTGTCCTTTACAAAGGAAGCGGATGCAGTTTTTGTAATAATAAAGGATATAAAGGTAGAACAGCAATTCATGAGATCATGCTTTTAGATGATGAGATAAGGGAGCAAATACTTAAGAAAGTATCTAAGGATACCATTAGGGATTTGGCGAGAAAGAAAGGAATGACGACTTTAAGAGAGGATGGATTGCAGAAGGTATTAGCAGGCATAACTACTATTGAGGAGGTAATGAGAGTTACAGCTGCAGACTAATAAAGGGAGGTTATAGGGTCATGAAAGAATTTACGATGGTAGATATTTTACAGGAAGCAATAAAAAGAGGGGCTTCTGATGTTCATATAACTACAGGAAGTCACCCGGTATTTAGAATAAAGGGAAATTTGATACCTCAGACCCAATACCCCGTTTTAACTCCGAAAGACACTATGAATTTAATCTTTAGCCTCCTTACGGAGGAAAATAAACAAAAACTGCAGGAAAATAAAGAGCTTGACTTTTCGGTAGGACTTGCCGGTTCTGGTAGATTTAGAGTGAATGCTTTTTGGCAAAGAAATAGTGTAGCTGCAGTCTTTAGGCTTATTCCTTGGACTATTCCCAGTTTCCAAGAACTGGGACTGCCCCCGATTTTAAAAGATTTAGCAAGTCTTCCAAGAGGATTAATTTTAGTTACTGGTCCTACGGGATCTGGAAAATCAACCACTCTTGCTGCCATGATTGATTATATCAATACCAATTTTAGTAAACATATTATTACTATAGAGGACCCTATTGAGTATTTGCATACTCACAAAAAGTCTATTGTGAATCAAAGAGAGGTAGGAGCGGACACTCGTTCTTTCGCAAATGCATTGAGATCAGCCTTAAGAGAAGATCCAGATGTTATATTAGTTGGAGAGATGAGGGATTTAGAGACTACTGCAATAGCCTTAACAGCAGCTGAAACTGGACACTTGGTTATGGCAACATTACACACTGTAGATGCTGTACAGAGTATTGAAAGAATAGTAGACCAATTTCCATCTCATCAACAGCAACAAATTAGACTTCAACTTTCTGGTGTAATTCAAGGGGTTATTTCCCAACAACTTTTACCCTCTCGAGATGGCGGAAGAAGAGTTGTTGCGGTAGAAATAATGATCGCAACTCCAGCCATCAGAAGTCTTATCCGAGAGGCAAAGACTCCTCAAATATATAATGTTATTCAAACTGGTGGAAAGTACGGAATGCAAACAATGGATCAGGCATTAGCTGAGCTTGTGAAAAAGAAACTTATTTCAGAGGAGGTTGCCTTAGAGAGAGCTATTAATCGAGAGGAGCTTATTAGACTTTTACAAGGCGAACCTCGGAGGTGATTTAAATGGCAAAGTCCTTCGAGTACAAAGCAAGGAGTATTAGGGGGGAGTTGATATCAGGAGAGATAGAGGCTGAAAGCATTAGAGAAGTAGCTAACAAACTTAGAGAAAGAGGATATTTTCCTGTAAGAATTGAAGAGAAAAAAAGAACAAGAAGTTTTCTTACTTTGAGCCTGGGAGGAGGAACTGCAAAGGGTAAAGTAAAGCTAAAGGATGTAGTAGTCTTTACAAGACAATTTGCCACTATGATAAACTCAGGAATATCCTTAGCAAACGCATTGAGAATCCTTGCGGAGCAGACAGAAAGCAAACCTCTAAGAAAAGTGGTTCAAGAGATTCAAAATTATGTCTCAGAAGGACTTCCCCTTTCAGAGGCATTAGAAAAATTTCCAAATGTTTTTTCAAATTTATATGTGAATATGGTGAGGGCAGCAGAAAGCTCAGGTACCTTAGATCAAACCCTTGAGAGATTAGCTACATCTTTGGAAAAACAGCAAGAGTTGAGAGGGAAAATAAAATCCGCAATGACTTATCCTGTTGCCATTTTAATATTCTCTTTGCTAATTACTGCAGCATTACTGATATTTTTGGTCCCAACTTTTGCTAATATGTTTGAGAGTCTTGGAGCACCACTTCCTCTTCCTACAGCCATCATCTTAAAATTAAGCAATGCAATTAGGAAAAATGCTCTATTGATTCTTCTAATAATTGTGGGACTTATTATGGGAGGATCAAGGGCAAGAAAGATACCTAAGGTTAAGGAAAAAATCGATGAGTTTATACTTAAAATACCTATTATAGGTTCTCTTGTTAGAAAGAATGCCATAGTTAATTTTTCAAGGGTACTTGCAACCCAAATAAAGACTGGAGTTCCTATTCTGCAAGCCTTGGAAATAGTATCTCAAACAGTAGGAAACTCTGTAATTTCTAATGCTATAAAAAAGTCCATAAGAAGTATTAGAGAAGGAGAAAGAATTGCTCCTACCTTAAAGAGCTTAAATGTTTTTCCTCCCATGGTAGTACATATGATATCTGTAGGTGAAGAGGCAGGAAATTTAGAAGTAATGTTAAATAAGATTGGAGACTTTTACGAAAAAGAAGTAGAAAATACAATAGAAAGCTTAACATCTCTTATTGAGCCATTTATGCTTATCTTTATTGGTGGTATTGCTGGTGGAATATTGATCTCTCTCTATCTACCTATATTTACCATGTTCCAATATATTAAGTAATGGATTTCCAAAGGATATTAGAGTATAAAAAAACAAAAGACCCTCGTATTCTTGAGGAGTTGGTACTTAATAATAGTAATCTTGTTTTCTATTGGGCAAATAAGTTTCTTAAAAGTGGAGAGCCGATTGAAGATTTAATTCAAGTTGGGTATATTGGATTGATAAAGGCTATAAAAAATTACGATCCTAAAAAGGGGCAGTTTTCTACTTACGCATCCTATTGTATTATGGGAGAAATCTCTCATTACCTAAGAGATAGAGGAAGCATTATAAAATTTCCAAAAACTATTAGAAAATTGTTTTTTGAAATGGAAAGCTATATTCAAGAAATTTTTCAAAAAGAAAATAGGGTTCCAAGCATTGAAGAAATATCTAAAAAATTAAATCTGAAAAAGGAATCTGTTGAAGAACTTATGAAATTGAGAGAAAACTTTTTTGTACAATCTGTTGATGATGAAGATTTTTATATAGATTGGACAAAAATTAGAAGTGAAAGATTGGAATCCTTTCAACTTCCAATAGAGGATAAAATACAATTGGAGATTGCAATAAATTCTCTTCCAGAAATTCAAAGAAAGATCATCTACTATATTTTTTATTATGATCTTACCCAATCTGAAGTTGCTAAGAAATTGCAGATTTCCCAAGCCCAAGTGTCTAAACTTCTAAAAATAGCTTTAAAAAAGCTTAAGGAAATTTTAACGAAGGAGATTTTTTAGCAGTAGGAAACTTTATGAAAAACACAATGAAAAAAACTATTGGATTTTTGACAGATAATATTTCCTCAGAATATCAAGAAAAAATCTGGAGAGGGGTAATTTCACAATCAAATAATCTGGGTGTAAAAATAATAACTTATCTGGGGAAAAGAGTTTTTGGAACTTATCATTTTGATATATTAAAAAGCAAGTTATATGACTTAGTTAGTAAGAAATATTTGGATGGGCTTATAATTCTTTCATCCGCTTTATCCTCTCATATTGGATATTCAGATACAATTGAGTTTTGTAAAAGATATAAAGATATTCCGTTGGTAAGTATAGGTACAGAAATAGAAGAAATTCCCAGTCTATTAGTTGATAATAGAGTGGGTATAGAGAAAGCAGTTGAACATCTTATTAAGACTCATAATTATAAAAGAATACTATTCCTTAGAGGACCAATTAATAATAGTGAAGCAGAGGAAAGATTCCAAGCTTATGTAGAATCTCTAAAAAAATACAACATCCCCTTTAACCCAGATTTAGTTTTGGTAGGTGATTTTGATAGAGACTTAGCTAAGAAGATAGTAAAAGATTTCATAATTGAACATTCAATTAACTTTGATGCAATATTAGCCTCTAATGATGCCATGGCTTTAGGAGCATGGGAAGCTTTAAGAGAATTAGGATATTATGTGCCTTTTGACACAGCTATTATTGGATTTGATGACATAAATGAATCAAAGGTAGTAACTCCATCTTTAACAACTATTAGACAACCCTTAGAGAATATTGGAAGAAAAGCCATAGAGCTTATTCTGGATTTAATAAACAAAAAGAATGTTCCCAATAAAATTACTTTTCCGGTTGAACTTGTTGTAAGAGAATCTTGTGGATGTAGACCTCAGCTCATATTGCTCTCTGAGAATGAAAAGGATTATTCAAAAGATTTTGAAGAAATTATTCAAAGAATTTATCAGGATTTAAAATTGGAAGAAAATTATAAGGGATTTGTGAGGTCTTTTGTAAAAAACTTTATAGATTCTATTGCTAATGGTAATCAAAGTTTTTTAGAGCATCTTTACAGAATAATACTAAAAGAAGAAATTCCCATAGATATTTTGCAAGAAATTTTGCTAACTATGAAAAAATATTTATCCCCTTATATTTACAAAAATGAACAAGCCTATGAACTTTATTTTAATAGCTATTTTCTGATATGCGAGAATTTAAATAGGAAAGAGGCATTATCAAAAATTAAGTTAGAAGATAGAGCATATATTATTAGTGAAGTAGAACAAATGCTTATATCAACCTTCGATATCCAAAAACTTGGAAATATACTTACTCAAGAATTGAAAAGATTAAATATACCAAGCTGTTATATAGCACTATATGAGAATGAAAATTATGCAAAAGTTATATATAGCTACGATAAAATTGATTTGGATATACACGAGCTTTATGAAAAGTTTCATTCAAAAAATCTTCTTCCTGGAAATATCCTGAATAAGAAAGAAAATTCTTTGATAGTAGAGCCCCTTTATTATGAAGATAAAGACATTGGTTACATTATATTTGAACTTGGTCCAGAATCTCCAAGTCTTTATGAGACTTTAAGGGCTCAAATAAGTGGAGCTATTTATGGGTCGATTCTTTTTGAGGAGACAAAAAGACTTGCAACTATCGATCCCCTTACAGGAGTATGGAATAGAAGATATTTAGAAGAAACCATAAGAAAGGAGACAGAAAGAGCCCGAAGATTTAACCATAATTTATCTCTTTTGGTTGTAGATGTAGATAATCTAAAACTTTTTAATGATACTTATGGTCACCTATTTGGTGATAAGGTAATTAAAAAGGTAGCAAGTATTTTAAAAGAGTCTTGTAGGAAAATAGATACTGTAGGAAGATATGGAGGAGACGAATTTGCAGTTATATTGCCGGAAACAGGTTTAAAGGGAGCCATCTCTTTTTCAGAAAGAGTATTGGGTATTTTAAAGGATACTTTTTTAATAACTCCCCAAGGGACAAAAATACCTCTAAGCATAAGCATAGGGATTGCAGTTTATCCTCATGATAGTAATGATCCTGATAAACTATTTTCCTTAGCGGATACTGCTATGTATAAGGCAAAATTGGCAGGAGGAAATAAATATGCTACTGTTTCCCAAGAAGTGGAAGAAAAGGGTATAACTTAATCTTTTGATGCTGTTTCAGGACTCTTATCCGCTATAGATATGAAGGACAAATATACTATAAAGCATTCGAACAAAGTAGCTGAAGTAGCAGTATTAATTGGGAAATCCTTAGGATTATCTGAAGAGCAATTAAAGGCTTTGGAATTAGCAGGAAAGTTGCATGATATAGGAAAGATAGGGATTCCAGATGAGATTTTGAAAAAACCGGGGCCATTGACTCCGGAAGAAAGAAAAATAATTGAAGAACACCCTCGTTTAGGATATTTAATACTTCAACAACTCCCAGCAATGCAAGAATTATTAAAAGCCATTTTATACCACCATGAAAGATATGATGGTAAAGGATATTTACAAGGATTAAAAGGGGAAGAAATACCACTTTTTGCTAGGATTCTTGCCGTTGCTGATGCATATTCTGCAATGAGGAGTGATAGACCATATAGAAAAGCATTATCAAAAGAAGAAGCAATTGAAGAAATAAAAAGAAATATGGGAAAGCAATTTGACCCTAAAATTGCGGAAAAATTGATAGAACTTTTAGAATCTGGTGCATTAGAATAATAACATCAACTTGCGCTATAGTTCATAGTATATTATACTATACACAATTTTAAGTTTCTATTTGAAATTATAAAATAATCAAAAAGTTGGGAGGAGAACTTATGAGATTTGGCTATTTTGACAATGATAAGAAGGAATATGTTATTGTGAGACCTGATACACCAAGAGAATGGGCAAATTATTTAGGTTCTCTTGAATATGGAGCAATAATAACGAATAATGCTCAAGGGTATAGTTTCGTTAAATCTGGGGCAGGGGGTAGGATTTTAAGGGGAAGATTTAATGTACCTCCAGCTACAGCCCCCGGACGTTATATCTATATAAAGGATTTAGATGATGGGGATTATTGGTCTGCCTCATGGCTTCCTGTTAAAAAGGATTTAACTCTATATGAAAGTATTTGTAGGCATGGCATTTTATACACCATAATCACCTCAAAATACAAGGAAATAGAAACAGAGACATTATTTTATGTACCTTTGAATGAGCTCTATGAGGTTTGGGCTTTGAAAATTAAAAATAATTCAAATAGCAAAAGGAGGTTGGCTTTATTTAGTTTTGCAGAGTTTACAAATGAGCCCAACGAAAACCAAGACCTGGTTAATATGCAATATACCCTTTTTATTTCACGAACATATTATAAAGATAACTTGATTATACAAACCATAAATGAAAATTATACAGAGGAAGGAAAGGAAATTAAGCGAGAGCCAGGGATTGAGGGGAGAAGATTTAATAGATTTTTTGGAGTGGTAGGGGAGAAAGTCTTATCTTTTGATGGTGATAGGGACGTGTTTATTGGAAGTTATAGGGATTACTCAAATCCAATAGCTGTAGAAAAAGGTAGATGCAGTAATAGTCTTAATTATGGGAAGAATAGTTGTTCCGCTATGCATGTAGAAGTAGAACTTTTGCCTGGTGAGGAAAAAAGAGTTATTTATCTCCTTGGAGATGGTGGAGAGGCAAAAGCCAGAAGAGTTATGGAGAAGTATAAGGATGTTAAGAGAGTTGATTATGAATTTGAAGAACTAAAAAAGTATTGGCACTCAAAAATTGAGAATTTCAAGGTTAAAACAAAGGATGAAGCTTTTAATACGATGGTCAATATTTGGAATGCATACCAGTGTTTTATAACCTTCTTCTGGTCTCGAGCTGCCTCCATGATATATGTAGGATTAAGAGATGGCTATGGTTACAGAGATACTGTTCAGGATATACAAGGTATAATGCATCTCGATCATGAGTCTGCTTTGAAAAGATTAAGAATTATGTTATCTGGTCAAACATCTTCTGGTGCAGCTCTTCCCCTTGTATTTTTTGATCATGAGCCAAAACCAAACTTAAATTTATCCTTAGAAAATCCAGAATATGTAAAGAGAACAGGATATACAGAATATAGATGTGATGATCATTTATGGCCTTTCTTTACTATAAGACAGTATCTAAGAGAAAGTGGAAATATTGCCTTCTTGGATGAGGTTATTCCATATTCTGATAAAGGGGAAGATACAGTTTATGAACATTTAAGAAGAGCTCTTAATTTTAGTCTTAGTAAATTGGGGAAGCACGGACTTACGTTGGGCTTAGATGCAGATTGGAATGATTGTTTGCGTCTTGGTGAAGAAGGAGAAAGTGTGTTTGCTTCTATGCAACTTTATTATGCTTTAAAGATTTTTGCGGAGTTTGCAGAATTGAAGAAGATTGATAAAGACAAAGAATGGGCAGAAAGGGAAGCTCAGAAACTATATGAGAATATACAAAAGTATGCATGGGATGGAGATAGGTTTGTAAGAGGTTTTATGGGAGATAAAGTTATTGGAAGTAAAGATAGTAAAGAGGCAAGCTTTTGGTTAAATACTCAATCATGGGCAGTATTAAGTGGAGTTGCTAAGGATGATCAGAAAAAGATAATTATGGATAATGTAGAGAAGATATTGAATACTGATTATGGCGCAATGATTATGTGGCCTCCCGTAACTAATTTTGGCTTACCTACCATGAGAATGATACTATTCTTGCCTGGCATGAAGGAAAATTCAGGAATATTTTGTCATACCCAAGGTTGGTTGGTTAGGGCGGAGACGCTTCTTGGTAATGGCAATAGAGCCTTTAAATATTATCAGGAGAACAATCCTGTAAATATGAATGATAAGGCGGAGATTAGAGAGGCAGAACCATATGTATTTTGTCAATTCGTAGAAGGTAAGGATAGTCCATTTGCTGGAAGGGCTCATGTGCATTGGCTAACAGGAACAGCATCCACAATGATGGTAGCAGCAGTTGAAGGAATTATTGGAGTTCAGCCTGATTATTTTGGATTGAGAATTGATCCTTGTATTCCTGAGGATTGGGAAGAATTTAGTGTAGAAAGAATATTTAGAGGGAAAAAGCTATTTATAAAAGTAGAAAATGTAGGTAGAGTGCAAAAGGGTGTTAAGAAGATAATTTTGAATGGAAAAGAGATAGAAGGGAATTACATTCCAATTGAAGAGCTAAAGGATGTTAATAATATTACTGTAATTATGGGCTAAAAAAAACAATACGGGGGAGGAGAAATTTATGAGATTTGGTTATTTTGATGATGAAAATAAAGAATATGTGATCACAACTCCACAAACTCCATATCCTTGGATTAATTATTTAGGGTGTGAAGATTTTTATTCCCTTATTTTTAATACTGCTGGGGGTTATTGTTTCTACAAGGATGCAAGATTACGTAGGATTATAAGATTTAGGTATAATAATGTTCCTATTGATAATGGTGGAAGATATTTCTATATTTGGGAGGATGGAGATTTTTGGAATCCTTCCTGGAAGCCTACAAAGAAGGATTTAGATTATTATGAATGTAGACATGGTTTAGGATATACAAAGATTAAGGGAGAAAAGAATGGATTAAGTGCAGAGATTCTATTTTTTGTTCCTCTTGGATATAATGCGGAGATTCATAGGTTAACTTTGGAAAACAAAACCCGCAAAAAAAGAAATATTAAACTTTTCTCTTTTATAGAGTGGTGTTTATGGAATGCATGGGATGATCAAACAAACTTCCAAAGAAACTTCTCTACTGGTGAGGTGGAGGTTGAAGGGTCAGTTATTTATCATAAAACAGAATATAGAGAAAGAAGAAATCATTATGCCTTTTATTCTGTAAATGTTCCTATTAATGGATTTGATACCGATAGAGATACTTTTATAGGTTTATATAATGGTTTTGAAGCACCGAGGGCTGTTTTAGAAGGAAGAGCCTATAATTCGTTAGCAGAAGGTTGGGCTCCTATTGCGTCTCACTATCTGGAAGTATCTTTAGAGCCTGGAGAGGTTAGAGATTTTGTATTTGTTTTGGGATATGTAGAAAATCCACCGGAAGAAAAATGGGAAGGTAAAAATATAATAAACAAAAAGAGAGCAAAAGAAATTATAAATAGTTTTAGTACAGTAAAGGATGTAGAAATAGCCTTTGAAAATCTCAAAAGTTATTGGAATAACCTTTTGTCAAAGTATCAACTAAATCATGAGGATGAGATACTAAGTAGAATGGTTAATATATGGAACCAATATCAATGTATGGTTACCTTTAACTTATCAAGAAGTGCCTCCTATTTTGAATCTGGCATAAGTAGGGGAATTGGATTTAGAGATTCTAACCAAGATATTTTAGGTTATGTTCATATGGTGCCAGATAGAGCAAGACAAAGAATATTGGATCTTGCTGCTACAATGTTTGAAGATGGAGGAGCCTATCATCAGTTCCAGCCTCTAACAAAAAAAGGAAATAATGAGATAGGTGGAAACTTTAATGATGATCCTTTATGGATCATTCTTTCAACCTCTGCATATATAAAAGAAACTGGAGATTGGTCCATACTAAATGAGGTAATTCCTTTTAATAATGATGAAAATATTAAAGGAACATTATTTGAGCATTTAAAAAGAGCCTACCATCATGTTACAAATAATTTAGGACCCCATGGTCTTCCATTAATTGGGAGGGCGGATTGGAACGACTGTTTAAACTTAAACGCCTTCTCTACAAATCCTGATGAGTCTTTCCAAACTACCACAAATAAGGATGGAAAAACCGCTGAATCTATTTTTATTGCAGGTCTGTTTGTATATGTAACTCCAGATTATATAAGGTTGTGTGAAAAGATGGGGGATATGGAGGAAGCGGAATTTGCTAAAAAGGCAAGTAAAGAAATGGTAGATAGAATATTGAAATATGGTTGGGATGGAGAATGGTTCCTTAGGGCATACGATGACTTTGGAAGAAAGGTTGGAAGCAAAGAGTGTGAAGAAGGAAAAATATTTATAGAACCGCAAGGAATATGTACGATGGCAGGGATAGGAGTGGATGACGGCAAGGCAAAACTTGCTCTTGATTCATGTATTAAATATTTAGATACGAAGTATGGCATGGTTTTGCAACAGCCTGCCTATTCCAGATACTATGTAGAACTTGGAGAAATATCTTCTTATCCACCAGGATATAAAGAAAATGCAGGTATTTTCTGCCATAATAATCCTTGGGTTGCAGCCGGTGAGACTGTTATTGGAAGAGGAGATAGAGCCTTTGAGGTTTACAGAAAAATAACTCCTGCATATTTTGAAGAAGAAAGTGAAATTCACAAGGTAGAACCTTATGTATATTGCCAGATGGTAGCTGGAAAGGATGCAAAAAGACATGGTGAGGGGAAAAATTCCTGGCTTACAGGAACAGCATCCTGGGCTTTTACTGTCATATCCCAATGGATATTAGGTATAAAACCAGATTTTGATGGTCTAAGAATAGATCCATGTATACCAAAAGATTGGGATGGGTACGAGATTCTTAGAGAATTTCGAGGAGCAAAATATAAAATAGTTGTAAAAAATCCTAATCATGTGTCTAAGGGAGTTAGAAAAATTTTAGTTGATGGAAAAGAAATAGATGGAAATTTAATTCCTGTTTTCTCAGATGGAAAAATTCATGAGGTTTATGTGGAACTTGGATAATTCATAAGTTGGGAGAAGATTATATTCTTCTCCCAACTTCTATACACATTCTACCATTATGATAAGGGCACTTCCAGGGCTCAACAATAGGTAGCTTTACAGGTTTTAAATGTTCATCTAATCTTGAAAACCATTCACTATTTTCCCTTTTATCTACTAAGTTGTTTTTTATGAAATCCCATAAATTAGTTACAGCCTTTAAAAACTTTTGATCCTTGGTTTTATTATAGGCGTTTAAAAATCCAACCAGTGCCTCCGCTTGTACCCACCACACTCTTGATTTATCAATCTTGTCTCCTGCTTTTTCATTAATAAGACTGGATTTTTCAAACCCCTCTTTTAATACTGTTTCTGCTATCTTTATATTCATTTCATCTATATCACTTCTCATCTCTCCAATAGTCTCTAAGGCTAAATCCAAAAGCCATGTACCTTCTATATCGTGTCCATAGGAGATTGCAGGTATCTGAGGTGTCCAATTACTATCTAAGAAGACCTCAAAATGGTTACTCTCAAAATTATAAATCTTATCCTTAAATAAATTTATAATATTTATGAGTCTTTCTTTAAGAAATGGATCCTTCCACACTTTGTATAGATTTGTATAGGCTTCTAATATATGTAATAAAGAATTCATACTTCTTATAGGTTTTACATTATACTCTCCTAAAATAATATTTTCTTTTTTAGTCCAATCCCTTTCGAACTCTTCCCAATATGCATAATCATCCCTACATTTATTCTCCAAAATCTCAAAAAGCTTAATGGCAAGATCTAAGGCTTTACTATCTTTTACTGCTGAATAATACTCAGAGAGAGCATATATGCCAAAAGCCTGTGCATAAACATGCTTCCTTGTATCCAATGAACTACCATCATGATTTACCATCCAAAACAAACCCTCTTTTTCTTTATCCCATATATGATTAATAACGAATTCATAGGCATGCTCTGCATATTCTAATAAAGATTCATCTTTTTTGAAATTATAAGCGGATGAGAAAAACCAAAGAATTCTTGTTTGGAGAACACAACTCTTAGGGGCATATGGATATCTATTGAGGTCAAAATCAACAAAACCTATAAATCCTCCATATTTTTTATCGATTAAGCTTTCCCAGAAAGGAATAATTTTGTTATTTAAATGCTCAATTACCTCTCTTTTTAGCTCCTCCATAACAAAATACTCCTAAAAATTTCTGTTTTTCTATTTTATCATGGAAAATGAGCTACTAAAACTCTTTTTTAATTTGAAATATCGCTACAAAAAAAGATAATTATAATATTACTTAACTAAATAAAACAAAATAAAGTGTTGAGGGGAAAAATATGAAAAGGAAGGTAACAATAGAAGATATTGCAGGAGAGAGGAGATTGCAGGACTTCTTGGAGATAATGGGGTAGGAAAATCAACACTTATAAAGATTTTGGTAATATATGAAAGGGCGAAGGATTTCAGTTATTTTTATTACTCATAATATTTATCGTGTTTATGTGGTTACTTATAGGTTTGTAATGTTAAAAAAAGTAATTAAAGTTGGAGATTTTGAAAAGAAGTAGGTAAATTCTCAGGAAATTATGAGTATAGTATGATTGCAAAAGCTGGTGGAGTAATAGTATAGGAGGTTTGAAATATGAAATTTTCTATAGTAATTACAACTAAAGATACTGAATTTAATACATTGACTTACAAAGGAAATCTATTAGAGGGAATAAAAATTGCTAAAAAGTTGGGATATTCTGCTGTAGAATTGGCAATTAGAGATCCAAAAATAATTGATTATGATGAGATCTTAAATGTTTTAAAAGAAGAGAATATTGAGATATCTGCTATTGGAACAGGTAGAGCCTTTACAGAAGAAGGTTTATCTTTAAGTAGTCTTGATGCTGAGATAAGAAATAGGGCTATAGAAAGGATAAAAGAAGATATAAATTTTGCAAAATTTTTTAACTCTTTTGTAATAATTGGACTAATAAGGGGAAAACCTGAAAACAAAGAGTTAGCTTTGAAAATTTTAAAGGATAGTGTAAAAGAATGTGGTGAATACGCTCAAAGTTTAGGAGTTAAGATCTTGATAGAACCTATAAATTCTTTAAATACCACCCTTCTTAATAAATTTTCCGAGGCTTACGAGTTTATAGAAGATTTAGGTTTGGATAATTTGGGGATTCTTGCAGATACATATCATATGAATAAAGAAGAAGAAAGTATTTATGAGACTATTTTAAAATATAGAGATAAAATTTGGTATGTTCATGTTGCAGATGATAATAGAGGAATTCCAGGTACAGGAAATTTAGATTTTTCAGAAGTTTTTAAAGCTCTAAGAGAAATAAATTATAATGGATTTGTATCATTAGAATGTGTATCTAATTTAAGTATAGAGGAAACAGTAAAAAGGAATCTTGATTTTTTGAAAAAATTTTTAAGGAAGGAATCTTAGATATAGAAAATTGGAGTTGCCCTTTTAGGGGCAGGAAGGATAGAACAGGAGCTTGCTAAAAATCTTAGTTGTCTTTCACATGTAAAAGTAGTTGTTGTGGAAGATACTATAATAGAATCCGCAAAGAAAGCACAATTTTTAGCAAAAGCAGAAAAAGATTCTGGTGATCCTGAATCTGCTATTTTAGATCCTAATGTGGAAGCAGTGATAATTGTAATGCCAACAAACACCCATGCTCACTATATAAAATTATCTGCAAAGAACAAAAGGGCAATTTTTTGTGAAAAACCAGTAGCATTAAATCTTTTTGAAACTGAAGAGGCATTAAAAGTTGTTGAAGAAATGAATGTTCCTTTCCAAATTGGTTTTTAGAGAATATTTGATCCTTCTTATTCAAAAGCTAAGGAATTAATTGAAGAGGGAAGGTTAGAACAATTTTCAAGTCTGACAAGAGATCCAGCTCCTTCTATTGAATATTTAAAGGTTTCTTAGGGTGTCTTTGTGGATATGGCAATACATGATTTTGATGTAGCAAGGTTTTTTATGGGAGAAATCGAAGAGGTAATGGTGTGGGGTAATGTTTTAAATTAATACGAGAATTGGGGAATTAGAAGATGTAGATACGGCAGTAATCTTATTGAGATTTAAAAATGGAGCTTTAGGGGTAATTGAAAACTCAAGAAGAGCGGTATATGGCTATGATATAAGGGCAGAAATTCATGGGGAAAGAAGCATTCTTTAAAGCGATTTTTGAAGGAAAAAAACCCTCTCTAGGATCAAGAGATGCTATAGAGTCTTTAAAAGTTTCATTAGCTGCCAAGAAAGGTTATGTAGAGAAAAGACCAGTAAGAATAGAGGAAATAAAATAGAAGATTGGTGCGGATGGGGGGATTTGAACCCCCACGGGGAGTTTACCCCACAAGATCCTGAGTCTTGCGCGTCTGCCATTCCGCCACATCCGCATAAAATAACTCTAAGTTATATTTTAGTTTTCAATTTTAGAGATTGTCAATGTTGAAATAAATTAGATATCAATATATGATAAAAACAATGGTATATTTTGATTATTTGAGGTGAACAGATGAAGGGAGTAATACTAGCAGGAGGTACAGGAAAAAAGTATCAATATCTATCATTCTCATCCTAATATCTTATTATTTTAGCTTATTCCTTGTTCTTGTGAGGTTTTTACTGTTTTTAGTGAAATGTTCACATCGATCAGAAACCTGTTTTTCATGAGTGTGTAATATAAGCCAATGAATCTACTCTGAAACTAACCAAGTTGCATATCTGATTATTTTCAGATTACCTTTTTAATTTTAATTTTAGATATTTATAACCTCTATAAATACTTGTAAACACGGGCAAAAAAGTTTTTCTAGTAAATGCATTAGAATCCAGGAAATTTCTAAATTTATATCTTAAAATAGTTCTTAAATTCATTTCAAAATGAATAGTTTCTACTAAATTATCATACTCTTCACATGTTTTAATCTCTTGAGGGTGTATTAATGGAAATTCAATTTCATCAAGATTTAGAAGCTTTATATGTTTTGGGATTTCCCATTTAGTACTTGATGCATCTTCTCTATAACCAATATTTAAAATAAGATTCTTTTTGGGAACAATTGTCAATAAATTCCTTTTTAAAATTTGATATGTAAACTGGACATCCCATGCCAGAGAAGGATTTCTATGAATTTGGTCAAAAACTAATTCCCAGTAAAGTTTGACTAATCTATTACCCCGTGAAATTTTGCTTAAAAAGTTAGATTTTTTAACTTGCGGCCAATCTATAGTATACATATCTTGATATTCCCATCTATCTCTCCACGTAGCCCATCCCCATTTTAAATCGTATTTAGAGAAAAAATAACTATATAGATAGTTTTCTCTAGGAAAAGGATTAAATCCTTGTATAACTCCAACTTTTTTATTATTTTTGTATAAATCTAATAATTCATTACAAAATTCGAAAAAACTTATAGAGGGTAAACAATCATCTTCAAGAATAATCCCAGACTCCTCTTCAGAAAAAAACCAAGTAATAGCGTCATTTGGACCAAAACCTACTCCTAAGTTCTTTTCTCTAAATTTTGTTTTTATTTCACAACTCCAGTCAATATTTTTCATTATGAATTCTCGAACCTGTAAAACTTTGAGTTTTTCGGATTCGTTTCTTGGTCCATCTGAAGCAATATATAATTTTGGAGGTTTAATTTTTCTAATTTGGTCAAAAACCTTCTTTGTAGTATCTAATCTATTAAAGACAATAAATAGTATAGGTTTATTAAATTGATTCATTTAAACTTTCTCCTTAATAATTTTAAAGACATAGTTTTTTATATTAAAATACAATATCTTACATAATCAGTAAATAGTTATTTAGTAGAATAGCTCTATATTTTGATATAAAATAATTTAAAAAAAACATAATTATTAATAAGCTAAGTGAGAAAAGAAAATTAGAAAAGGTGAGGTTGATATGAAAATTCTTTTTATCAATGTTCTTTATGAGCCATTCATAGGTGGTGGAGCTGAAATTGTTTTAAAAAATTTAGTGGAAGGTGCGTTTTATATGGGGCATGAAGTAAAAGTTTTGAGTTTTTGGGATAAAAATGATAAGGAGGAAATTATAAATGGGATTCCAGTTTATAGAGCTAAAATTCCTAATATATATTTACCTTATGGAAAAATTAGACAACCTTTATTAAAGCGAAGATTATGGCATATTCTAGATGTTTATAATCCTATAGCTAAAAAAATTATACTAAAACAAGTTAGAGATTTTAAACCTGATATTTTATCAATTCATAATACTCAAGGTTGGTCTAGTTCTATATGGTATGCTATAAGCGATTCTAATGTGCCAGCTATTCAAGTTCTTCATGATCTATATCTCCTATGTCCAGCAAACATGTTTAAAAATAATGTTGTATGTGTAAATCAATGTTTAACTTGTAAACTAATGAGATTTCCTTATAAATTAAAATCTAATAACCTTAAAGCAGTTGTTGGAGTTAGCAATTTTATTCTCAGTAAATATTTAAGTTACGGATATTTTAAAGAAGTGCCTATCAAGAAAGTAATATATAACTCTCTTAAACTTAGTGATTTTATAGTTGAAAAAAAATTGGACCCTAAATATATAAATTTGGGTTTTATTGGAACTTTGGCTCCAAATAAGGGTATAGAGGTTTTATTGAAAGCTTATCATAAAGTTAAAAAGCCAAACTATAGATTATTTGTAGCAGGTTCTGGCAAGCAGGATTATGAGGAGTATTTAAAATCAAAATATGGTGATGATTCGATAAATTTTATGGGAAGGGTTGAACCTAAAAGCTTTTTTGAGAAAGTAGATGTTACAATTGTCCCAAGTATTTGTTATGAAACCTTTGGAATGGTTGTCATAGAATCATTTGCCTTTGGTGTACCTGTAATTGGAAGTGATATAGGTGGCATACCTGAGATGATTATTAATGGAGTAAATGGTATTCTTTTTGACCCTTATAAAGAAGGAGATTTAGAAGAAAAATTGCTAAGGTTTGAAGCTGGTATTTTAGAATGGAGGAATAAATCTGATATTATAAGACAAAGTGCTCGAAAATTTTTAGATTATGAAGGATGGTTAACTCAGTGGGAAGATTTATATAGGTTAATACTATCTAAAAACAAAACTTGGATTTAGTATAGCCACCTCTGAATCTGATATTACAAAATATGTAACCATTAAAACTTTGATAATCATGATAGTCTTGTTGTTATTTGTTTGATATCATAAAAACTTAATCTGAAATTACCTAAGCTGTATACCTAAATGCTCATCTTATATCTTCCTCTTCTAATCCAGAATATGCAGAAAGTATTTCTTGAATGGATTTACCACTTGATAGCATTTTTCAGAGTGACACTTACAGTAATTCTCATCCCTCGAATTGTAGGTTGTCCTAAACAAATTCAACATTTCACTGCTTTTCTGTAAAGAAAGATAAAATTTTGTTATACTTTTTCTAAAAAATTTTATTTTGGTTAAAGGGAGAAAATATGATCACGACTAAGGATTTAGCAAGTAAATTGATAAATTACATGTATAATAAAATTTCTATAGAGGAATTGGTAAATTGGGCAGAGAAAGCTTTTATGGAAGAAGAATTTGAAGAAGAGCATTTTGATACGATAAGGGATATATTAGCTTATATTGGACTTTCTGACATTATTGATTTTCATCTTACATGGGAAGATTGTAAAAAATTCTTAGAAAAGCTCGAGTATTGTGGTAACATATAGTGACGAGTGATGAGTTATGGGTAAATGGTAATCAGTGATTGTAGCTTTTTATAATTTTTATTCAGAAAGGAGAGATAGTTATAAGAAAGATTAAGTATAGTAAAGATGTTGATATACTTTTAATTGAGCTATCTAATAAACCTATAGATTATACGAAAGAAGAAGGACAGTTGATAATTCATTTCTCTAAAGAAGGAGAACCTGTTCTTATAGAAATATCAGACGCTAAAGATTTTATAATAAATTCTCTTTTGAGTTTATTAAAAGAAGAGTTATAATTCCATAGTAAACTGATTGGGATAAATAAGGGAGGCTAATTTATGGATAAGTCATCGCTGGTATTTACAGGTATATTAATAAAAGAGGAAGAAGGGTATAGTGCCTTATGTCTTGAAGTTGACGTAGCTTCCCAAGGAGAAACTCTTGAAGAGGCGAAGAAAAACCTTATGGAAGCAGTTACCCTTTATTTAGAGAGTGCTATAGAAAGTAATTTGCCTATTATAAGACCTGTTCCAGAGGAAGAGAATCCTCTAAGAGTAGATCCTGCGAGAGTTGTAGAAGTATTTAAGATAAATATTGATCTTCAAATCAAAGCTTATGTCTAAACTGCCTATTTTGAAATCCAAGGATGTAGTTAAGGCTTTAGAGAGACTGGGATTTGTGATAATTAGGAGTAAAGGAAGCCATTTACAACTTAAAAGAGGGAATATATTAGTAACTGTACCGATTCACACTTTTCTACTTGACAAAAATAGTATAAATTTTAAATTCTAATAGAAATTTTGTAGGAGGTAGAAAATTGTAAAAATTTATTCAAATAAAAGAAAGTGTTTCCATTGAAGATTTAATTGAAGAAGCAAGAAGAAACTCTTTATAGAAATAGATCTTTAATTCCTTCTTATTAAAATATTTTGCTTTTATTTAATATATCTATTAAAATGTTGTTCAGAATTAATGAAAAAATAACTTAAAAGAGGATACATATGTCAAGAACTTTTAGGGATTTAAGTGAGGAAGAAATAAAGAAGTATCGTGAGGCTTTAGTAAAAAGAGAAAAAGAAAGAAAAAAAGCTGTTGAGAGAAGATTTCATAAGGCGTGGGATTTAGTAAGAAAGATGTCTAAAATTCTTCATGAAAAATATCATGCAAAAGAGGTAATAGTTTTTGGATCTATGATAGATCTATCCTGTTTTAATGAATGGTCTGATATTGATATAGCCATAGTAGGAATTCCTGATGATTTATACTTTAAAGCAGTAGCAGAGATTTTATCAATGAGTGAAGATTTTGATATAGATATTGTAGATGTTGAGAGTTGCAGTGAAAGTTTAAAAAAAGTAATTATGGAGAAGGGAATTAGAATTTAATGGAAAAGTTTTTAGCTTTAGTAAGTAGAATAAAGTATGAGATTTCAGAGCTTCAAATTGTTGTAAAAAGGGTTCACAAAGCTTGGAATCTTTTTAAAGAGAGTGGAGATCCTATTTATATTGATAGTGTCGCTCTTAACTTACATAATTTTTATAGTGGAGTGGAAAGGATATTTGAATTAGTAGCTGAAGATATAGATGATCTGAAGCCCAAAAGTTCTCAGTGGCACAAAGATTTATTGAAACAAATGTCTTTAGAAATTCCTAATGTGAGACCAGCTGTTATATCCTTAGAACTTAGAGAGGTTCTTGATGAATATAGAGCATTTAGGCATTTGGTAAGAAATGTTTATTCATATCAGTTGAATACAGACAAAATGAGAAATCTGATAGAAAATTTAGATAAGGTGTATTATAAATTAGTAGAAGAGCTAGATGTCTTTTGTAAATTTTTGGAAGGATGAATTCTCTTAGTTTATCAATGAGGCACTTGGTATGGATATAGGTAACACCCTTAAGAAATATAGATAAATTTTTAGTAAATAAGCCATAAATGGAAAGAATATATTACTATACTGGTACCTATGTCCATACCTATTTAGTAGTGTGTAATAGGCTATTCTTTTCCCCATCACGCTTTATGTGTTAATATGTTATAATGAAAGGCGGTAAGTACAATAAAAGGGGGAAAGAAGGAATGGAAAAGTTAGATCGTATTACAATTAATCCTGATATTTGTTTAGGTCAACCTACGATTCGAGGAATGAGGATTACTGTAAGTGTTATTCTAAAGATGCTTGCAAGTGGCAAATCTATCCAAGAAATTCTTTCTGCATATCCTGAATTGGAAGAAGAGGATATTAGACAAGCAATCAAATACGCGGCTTGGGTAGTTTCAGATCAGATTTATATGGTTTCAACCAAAAAGCTATGAGGATCAAGTTTCTGGCTGATATGAATATTTCACCAAAAACAGTAAAAGCTTTGCAAGAATTTGGTTGGGATATTGTTAGAGTTTCACAGTTTTTACCAGTCAATGCTACAGATCAGGAAATTTTGGGGTTTGCTCGTCAGGAAGATAGAGTTGTTATAACTCAAGATCTGGATTTCTCGATACTTTTAGCATTAGGTGGTTATGACAGCCCCAGTTTGATTACTCTACGGCTTGCAGTGTCAGATCCAGAGATAATTACCAATAAGTTACTGGAAGTAATTCCTATCTTTGAACAGGAGCTTCAGAAAGGCTGTGTTTTAATATTTGAAGATATCGCTGTACGTGTTCGGAAACTACCTATCATATAAAAACATCCTTTCTATTGAGGTACTTTGAGAGAATTCTAGCAGATTTTATAGAAATGCCTATAGTGATAAAATCTTCATAAGAAATTTAGCTTGTAATTGCAGTAAGGATGTATAAATTTGAGATACAGATCCGCATAAACTTCTGTTAAACCCTAAAATTAAAATGTTATACTAAAATAATAAAATACATAAGTGGAGGAGAAAATGAAGGCTATAGTTTTAGCAGGTGGCAAGGGGACAAGGCTTTGGCCTCTTTCCAGGGGGAAGTTTTCAAAGCAATTTTTGAACCTCCTTCCAGGAAAATCTCTCTTGGAATC
This sequence comes from Dictyoglomus sp. NZ13-RE01, assembly GCA_002878375.1. NCBI lineage: Bacteria > Pseudomonadati > Dictyoglomota > Dictyoglomia > Dictyoglomales > Dictyoglomaceae > Dictyoglomus > Dictyoglomus sp. NZ13-RE01. The sequence goes on along the minus strand of NIRF01000003.1, from coordinate 56,246 downwards.
TACTTATGAAAGAATCCTTAAACTTATTGACCCAGAAAATATTATTACCATAACGAATAGGGATTATTTTTATTTTGTAAAAAGAATAGCGGAGAAATATTCAAAAATTATGGGAGAAAATATAATATTGGAACCTGTGGGAAGAAATACTGCGCCCGCTATTGCTCTCTCCTGCAAATATATATTAGAAAAATTAAAAGGAAAAGAGAATGAAGAAGTTTTTGTTTTTCCCTCAGACCATCTCATTGAGCCTGATGAGAAATTTATAGAATATTTGAAGTTGGGTCTTAATGCAGTAAAAAAGGGTTTCATTGTAACCTTTGGAATAAAACCTACAAAGCCTGAAACAGGCTATGGGTATATTAAGGTAGGGGAAGAAGTGGAAGTCTTTAGAAAAGTAGAAAAATTTACAGAAAAACCAAGTTTAGAATTAGCAAAAGAGTATATAAAGGATGAGTCTTTTCTTTGGAATGCAGGAATCTTTGCCTTTCAAATTTCTACAATAGTTGATGAATTTAAAAAATATGAACCCTCAATATATCTTGCCCTTTCAAGCTCTTATAAAGAAATGCTGGAAAACTTCGAAAAACTTCCATCCATATCCATTGATTATGCAGTAATAGAAAGATCAAATAAAGTAGTTGTAGTTCCTATGGATATTAAGTGGAGCGATCTCGGTTCTTGGGACTCTTTTTATGAAATAAAAGAAAAGGATGAAAATGGCAATGTCATAATTGGGGATGTGTACTCTTTAAATACAAAGAGTTCGTTAGTCTTTAGTAATAAGAGATTAGTTGCAGTTCTTGGACTTGAAGATACAATAGTAGTAGAGACTGATGATGCAATCTTTATAGGAAGAAGAGGCGATGGACAAGGTGTTAAAAAACTCTTAGAAATTCTTGAAAGGGATAAAAGGGAGGAAATAATATATCATACAGAAGTTTATCGTCCCTGGGGAATGTATAAAATATTGGAGAAAAACAAAGAATATACTATTAGAAAATTAGTGATAAATCCTGGAGCTTCTCTTACAACTCATCTTCATAGAAATAGGACAGAGCATTGGACAGTAATAAAAGGAGTTGCAGAGGTAGATATGGAGGATAGAAAGTATTATGTATATGAAGGAGAAAGCATTTTTGTGCCTAAGGGAAAAAAGCACCAGTTAAAAAATCCAAAAGATTTTCCTCTTGAGATTATTGAAGTACAAAGCGGAGAGTATATAGGAGAAGATGATATAGAAATATTCTCAAAAGATGAGGAAGATTTAGAGAAAAAATTGAAATTTTAGAATCAAATTAGTATTTTATCATAAAAATTGAAATTTTTCTATGATCTATATTATTGCAACGTATAAGAAATTATAATAAAATAATCTTACAAATTAAGATTCTTAGATGGTAGGCGATGAATTTTAGGAGGATATTGAATATTTATAAAAGCTTTTGGTTTCATGTTTTTCTTGATATCTCTTCTTATATATTGGGAGTAATTCTTGCCTTTTTTATAAGATTTGAATTCTCTCTACCCCCTCAGTATTTTAATATTATTCCTTTAGTTCTTTTAAGAGAAATTCCCATTTTTATAATATTTTATTATATTTTTAAAATCCATGCTTCTTTATGGGAGTATTTTAGCCTAGAAGCATTAAAGGACCTTACTCTTGCAGTAACCCTTGAAAAAATTACCTTCTATATATCTTATCTTGTTTTCCCTATAACTGGTTTCCCAAGATCTATTGTAATTATCTCTTATGTTTTATCCCTTCTTATGCTCTTTTCCTACCGTGCATTGGTAAGATGGATTTACGAAAAATATAGGACAAATTCTTTATATAAGACATCTTCTCCTAAAAGAGTGATTCTTGTTGGGGCGGGAGATGCAGGAGAGAAAATATTAAGAGAGATAAAAACCCATAGAGAACTAAATTATGAAGTTATAGGATTTTTGGATGATGATACAAGGAAAATAAAAAAGACTATTCATGGCGTTAAAGTTCTTGGATCTATATCTTCCCTTCCTCAAATTGCAAGAGAAAAGAAGATTGATGAGATTATAATCACTATTCCATCCGCTCCTCCCTCTCTTATTAAAAAGATTGTTAGCATGGCTTCTAAGATAAGGATTCCTGTAAAAACTCTTCCTGGTATTTGGGAATTAATTGATGGAAAGGTAAGCATAAGCAAAATAAGAAATGTGAAGATTGAGGACCTTTTATCAAGAGATGTGATTAATTTAAATTCCTATAAAATAAGAGAATATTTAAAAGGGAAAAGGGTTCTTGTAACGGGAGCTGGAGGATCTATTGGGGCGGAAATATGTAGACAAGTGGCAAGCTATGAACCAGAAAAATTGATTCTTTTAGGAAGAGGAGAAAACAGTATATTCAACATAGAGATGGAGCTAAAAATGAATTATCCCAATCTAAATATGAAATCCTACATTGCGGATATAAAGGATAGAGAAAAATTGTTTTATATTTTTTCTCAAGAAAAGCCCCATATTGTTTTTCATTCCGCCGCTCATAAACATGTGCCCCTTATGGAGGAAAATCCTGATGAGGCAGTGTTAAACAATATTTTTGGCACAATAAATGTGGTGGATGCAGCCTGTGAATTTAAAGCAGAAAAATTTATCTTTATATCTACAGATAAAGCGGTATATCCCAATAACATTATGGGAGCTACAAAAAGAGTGGGTGAAATGATTATTCAAAACTACAATGATAATACATATACAAAGCTTATAGCAGTAAGATTTGGAAATGTCTTGGGAAGTAGAGGAAGTGTTTTGGAAGTTTTCAAAAAACAATTAGAAAAAGGAGGACCAATCACTGTTACCCATGAGGATATGGAAAGATACTTTATGACAATTCCAGAAGCAGTGGGGCTTGTACTTCAGGCAGGAAGTATGGGAGATTCTGGAGACCTTTTTGTTCTTGATATGGGAGAGCCTGTAAAGATTATAGATCTTGCTAAAAACTTTATTGAGCTTTCTGGATATTCTTTGGATGATATAGAGATAAAGATAGTGGGTATGCGTCCTGGTGAAAAGTTAAGGGAGGAACTTTGGGAGGAAGATGAGGTGATAGAAAAAACTGATCATCCAAAGATTTATAAGATTAAAAGAAACAGTCATATTTCTAATTCTGCCCTTCAAAAATATATTACAAAGCTTCAATGGGCTGTAGAAAATAGAGATAGAAATGAAATAGAGAAAATCTTCAAAGAATTGATACCAACTTATAAGAAGCAATTGGATGAGAAAGTATATTCAGGAAAAATCCAAAAACAATAACAATTTAAAAGTACTTTCCATAGTAGGAGCCCGTCCTCAGTTTATAAAGCTTGCTCCTTTATCAATAGAGTTAAGGAAGAATGGAATAAAGGAAATTATTCTTCATACAGGTCAACACTATGATGAGAATATGAGTGAGTTTTTCTTCAAAGAGTTGGAAATTCCAGAGCCAGATTATAATTTAGGAATAGGTTCAGGCTCCCATGGTGAGCAAACAGGAAAAATGCTTATAGGAATAGAAGAAGTTTTGATAAAAGAAAAACCTGATGTAGTAATAGTATATGGAGATACTAATTCTACCTTAGCAGGAGCTTTAGCAGTATCCAAACTTCACATACCTTTAGCCCATGTAGAAGCAGGACTTAGAAGCTTTAATAAAAATATGCCTGAAGAGATAAATAGAATTGTGGCGGATCACGTTTCGGATATTCTTTTTGCACCCACAGAAACTGCAGTGGAAAATCTCAAAAGAGAAGGAATAGAAAAGGGAGTATATTTAGTAGGGGATATAATGTTTGATGCTCTTATACATTTTTCTAAATTAGCGGAAGAAAAGAGTAAGATTTTGGAAAATCTTTCTCTTAAAAGTCAGGATTATTACTTAGTTACAATTCATAGAGCGGAAAATACTGATGATCCTAAAAAGTTAAAAAATATTTTTTCTGCCCTTCAAGAATTGGATAAAGAAGTAATCTTTCCTATTCATCCAAGAACGAAAAATAGAGTAAAAGAATTTGGTTTAGAAGATTATTTAAAAGGGAAAGTTAGAATAATAGATGCGGTAGGATATCTTGATATGATAAAGCTTGAGAAGAATGCATATGCCATTTTAACAGACTCTGGTGGTGTCCAAAAAGAGGCTTTTTGGCTTAAAGTTCCATGTATTACCTTAAGGGAAGAAACAGAATGGGTAGAAACAGTAAAGTTTGGTTGGAATAGATTAGTTGGCACAGATAAGGAAAGGATATTGGAGGCTATAAGAAATATAAAAGGGGGAGAAGATGTAAATTTTGAAGAAAAATACTCAGCACCTAAAATGAGAGAAATTTTAATAAAAGAATTGGAAAAGAGAGGAGGAAAATTATAGATGGGCTTTAATAAGATCTCTATTGTGGGACTTGGATATGTAGGACTTCCCCTTGCTGTAGAATTTGCAAAAGCTGGACTTATAGTATATGGCATTGAGCAAAATCCTAAAAAGGTTGAGATGGTTAATAAAGGGATTTCATATATTGATGATATAAAAAGTGATGAACTTTTTGAGGTTGTAAATAATGGAAATCTTAAAGCTTTCATAGATTTTGAGCCAGTAAAAGATTCTGATGCAGTAGTTATTTGTGTACCTACACCTTTAGGTCCTCATAAAGAACCAGATATCTCGTATATTATAAATGTTACTACTGAAATTTCTAAATATTTAAAGAAAGGACAATTAGTAGTATTAGAAAGTACCACATATCCTGGAACTACAGAAGAAGTAGTGCTTCCAATTTTAGAAAAAAGTGGGCTTAAAGGTGGAGAAGACTTTTATCTTGCCTTTTCACCAGAAAGAGTTGACCCGGGGAATAAAAAGTTTACTACAAAAGATATTCCAAAAGTTGTAGGAGGAATAAATGAAATTTCCACAGAGAAGGCAGGAAAACTTTATTCTCTAATTTTTCCTATGGTGCATAAAGTATCCTCTCCAAAAGTGGCAGAAATGGAAAAACTTCTTGAGAATATCTTTCGTCTTGTGAATATTTCCTTTATAAATGAGCTTGCTATGTTATGTGAAAAGATGGGAATAGATATATGGGAAGTAATTTCTGCAGCATCCACAAAACCTTATGGATTTATGCCCTTTTATCCAGGACCAGGTTTAGGGGGACATTGTTTATTAGGAAGGGAGAAAATTTGGGTTAAAAATTCCAAAATATCAAATGTTTATTCTTTAGAAGAACTTTTCGAATTGGAGAGAAAAGAAAATAAAGTATACAAAATAGGGGATTTAGAATGTATAAAACCTAAAGAACTTTTTGTTAATAGTTTAGATAGTAGTGATTTAAGGTCTTCATGGATGCCTGTTTCTTATCTATTTAGAAGAAAATATAATGGAAATCTTGTAAAAATTATAACGAATGATAATAGAAAACTTATAGTGACGGATAAACACCCTATGTTACGTATTAATAAGGAGAATATTGAAGTAGTAGAAGCAAAAGATTTGAAAGTAGGAGATATGTTACCTATATTCAAAGAAGATGTTGATGAAAAAATAGAAAAAAAAGAAATTATTATTGATATTATTAAGGAGCTAAGTGAAGAATGGGAAAGTAGAGTTAGAGTAAAGATAATAAATGGTTCATGGAAAGATTATAAAGAAGAGATATATTCTGTATGTGAAACCGATAGAAGATATGATTATATAAAAGATGATTATATTCCTCTTGGTATTTTTAGAAAACTTGAGAAAGAAAAAAAGATAGATATCGATCATAATTCTTTATTACTATTAACAGGAAGGGGACCATCTACTACGAAGTTTCCAGCGGTAGTTAATATTGATAAGGATTGGGCAAGATTTATTGGATATTATCTTTCCGAAGGTTGTGCTACTAAAGAGAAAGGATGTTATAGGATAAGGATAACTATAAATAGAGATGAAACTGAATTATTTAATGACATAGAATTTATACTTAAGAAATTAGGAATAACTTATTCTTTGTATTTGTCTCCTAAATTTAAATCTAAGACTATTCGCATTAATTCACCGTTACTTGGATGGTTATTAGTAAGTAGACTTGGATGTGGTGAAGATTCGTACTCCATGAGAATACCAGATGAACTAATGTCTGCTTCTTTAGACTTAAAGAAGGAGCTATTGAAGGGTTTATTTAGAGGTGATGGAGATATTCATTATAGAACTGGTAAGAGAAGATATAGTAAAAATGGACGTGAATATAATCATAACGATAATTCTTTAGCAATTGGATATTTTTCAATTAGTGATGTACTTTTTCATCAAGTTATATATCTTCTTCAAGAAATGGGCATATATCCTTCTATTTCTAAGGATAAGAATCATTTAAGAATTACGGGATATGATAATTTGGAGAGATTTTCAGGATGGTTTTTAGATGAAAAAGGGAAAAAGTATAATAATTACTTTAAATTTAACTTGAAAAAAATAAATAAAAAAATCAATTCAGTAATTCCTTCAGTTATTGTTAAAAAGATCGAATTTGAAAACAGTGATAATATAGATGTATATTCGTTGGAGGTCGAAAATACACATACTTTTGCTGTTGGAAGTGGAATATATGTTCACAATTGTATTCCCATTGATCCCTTTTATCTTTCTTGGAAGGCTAAAGAATATGATTTTAATGTGAGATTTATAGAGCTTGCAGGAGAGATAAATGATAGTATGCCAAAATATATTGTTCAGCTTGTTATGGAAGCTCTAAATAAGCAGAAAAAGCCTGTAAATGGATCTAAAATACTTGTAATTGGTGTTGCCTACAAACCCAATATAGCGGACCCAAGAGAGTCGCCTGCTTTAAAAATTATTCCATTGCTTGAAGAACTTGGAGGAGAAGTAGAATTTTATGATCCTTACATACCTGAAATAAAAATTGAGAATAGTAAAACAAAAGAAGTAAAATACATGAAATCTTGTGTATTAGATGAAAATAGCATTAAAAATGCGGATTGCATTCTTATTATAACTGACCACGACAATATTGATTATGAAATGATATTTAAAGATGCAAAATTAATTGTAGATACAAGAAATGCATTGAGAAAAAGAGGGATAAAGGTGGATGATAGAGTGAGTATTTTGGGGGTGACAGGTGACAGGTGACGAGTGAGAGGTAAGAAGGGAGATAAGTGGAGATGGAAAGGTTTATTGGAGTTGTGGGACTTGGATATTGGGGAAAGAATATTTTGAGAAATTTTTACGAGCTTGGAGTAATTCATACCGCTTGTGATTTTAGTCAGGAGGTTATAGAGGAAAGGAAAAAACATTATCCAGATATAAATTATACTACAGATTTTAATGAGCTACTTAATAATCCTGAAATAAAAGCTATAGCTATAGCAACTCCAGCTATTACTCACTATGAACTTGCTAAAAAAGCTCTTTTATCTGGAAAAGACGTATTTATAGAAAAGCCAATGACTACTTCGGTGAGAGAGGGAGAAGAGCTTGTAAAAATGGCAGAAGAAAAAAATAGAATTATCATGGTAGGACATATATTGCAGTATCATCCAGGAGTGGTGAAACTGAAGGAGCTTATTTCTCAAGGATCAATAGGAGATATATTATATATTTATTCTCATAGAGTTAATGTAGGTAAAATAAGAACTGACGAAAATGTGTGGTGGAGTCTTGCCCCTCACGATATATCTTTAACTCTTATGTTAACTGAAGCAGAACCTAAAAAGATAAATTACCAAGGTGCCTCATTTATCACAAAAGGAATAGATGATATTGCTTTGGCATCTATTGAATTTAATAATGGAATCAAGGGACATATCTTTGTAAGCTGGTGGCATCCCTATAAAGAACAAAAATTAGTAGTGATAGGCTCAAGAGGAATGCTTGTTTTTGATGATACCACTGAAGAAAAATTATTCCTATATCCTCATAAGGTAGATTGGAATGGAAGTATACCTGTTGCCAAAAAGGAGGATAGGGAGATAATTCCTGTAGAGAGAAAGGAACCATTAAAAGAGGAACTTTTGCATTTCATTGAATGTGTAAGAGAAAGAAAAACTCCAAAAACAGATGGATATGAAGGGTTGAGGGTAATTAAAGTGCTTGAAAGGGTGACGAGTGAGGGGTAACGGGTGATGAGGAGAATGAGAGATGATTAGGACTCATAAGGATTTGGATGTATTGAAAGTTAGAAAACTCTTAATTGGTCTAATAAAATCTCTAAAAAGGAGAGAAAGAAATGAAAAATAGTCTCTTTCCTGTCACTCGTCCCCCGTCACGCGTCACCCATTTCCCTTTACCAGTCACCCATTATGCGTCACCCATCACTCATTATAATGGAGGTGTCTGAATGTCTGAAAACAAAAAATACTTTGTTCATGAAAGCTCCTATATAGATGATCCTGTAGAAATAGGAGAAGGGACCAAAATCTGGCACTTTTGCCATATTCTTCCCCATACAGTTATTGGTAAAAACTGTGTAATAGGGCAGAATGTAATGATAGGACCAAGGGTAAAAATTGGAAATAATGTGAAGATACAAAATAACGTAAGTGTTTATGAAGGAGTAGAAATAGAAGATGATGTTTTTTGTGGACCTTCCTGTGTATTTACCAACGTAATAAATCCAAGAGCATTTATAGAAAGAAAACATGAATTTAGAAAAACAATAGTTAAAAAAGGAGCAACTATAGGAGCAAATGCCACCATAGTATGTGGAGTAACTATAGGAGAATATGCCTTTGTAGGAGCAGGAGCAGTAGTAACAAAGGATGTACCACCCTATGCTCTTGTAATAGGAGTTCCAGCAAGACAAATTGGCTGGGTATGCAAATGTGGGGTAAGATTGGAGTTTGACGATAAAGGAGAAGCTACTTGTAAAGAGTGTGGCAAATCTTATAAAATTGAGGAAGGAAAAATAATAGAGATATAATTTTATGAAGTGATATATGATGGAAATTAATGCTATTGAATAATATATAATGAAAGAAAGAGTAATTAAGCTAAATTTTAAGTTGTTTATATTTTCGAAATTTAAGTTTTAGATTTTGAAAATAGTTATATATATGAGTACCAAGAATTGAAATATTTTTTGAAACTTATAAAGGAGCTGAAAAATAATATATGAGGATTCTATATTTAACTAATTTATATCCTTACAATGGAAATCCAGTATCTGGTATATTTATAACTCGTAGACTAGAAGAAATTGCACAAAGAAAAATTGACTTTAAAGTATATGCTACTGTTATTCAATATTGTAATTTTTTTAAATACTTTTATTATTTAAAAACTAGATCTTTTCCGTCACTTTATAAGGAATTAAAAAATAAAAATTTAGAGTATTATATGTATTATAAATATATATTTTGCCATTCAAATATTTATGATTGTTTTACTCGATTGTTTAGTAAAGATAAATATTATAAGTATCTACAAATGAAATTTTTCAATGTAATAGAGAATTCTGAGGATATATCGAAATTTGACATAATTCATGCACATCCTACTTATCCAACTGGATATATAGCTTTAATGTTTAAGAAAAAATATGGAATACCTTATGTAGTTACCGCACATGGGAGTGACATCCATACATATCCAAAATCAAATTTAGAAATTAGAAAAACTACATTAGAAATATTGAATCGTGCCGATAAAGTAATTTTTGTAAGTAAAAGATTATTAGATATAGCTGTCTCAGTTTTGGAATATAAAGGTAATAATTTTGTAATTATACCAAATGGTGTTGATGTAAGAAAGTTTACTCCAATGGATAAGTTTGAGATAAGAAGAAAATTACAATTATCAACAGATTATAAATATGTAGGTTTTGTAGGCAATTTAATTCCTATTAAAAACGCTCAATTACTTCCTGAAATTTTTAATTTAGTAAAAAAGAGTTATAATAATGTAAAGTTTATTGTTATTGGATTTGGAGAATTATATAGCTATATCCAGAGAGAGTGTCAAAAATATAATCTTGATGTTATTTTTACAGGCATAGTATCACACGATGATATACCATTTTGGCTTAATGCTTTAGATGTGTTAGTATTACCAAGTGCAGAAGAAGGATGGGGTAATGTAATTTTAGAAGCTTTAGCATGTGGGGTTCCAACTGTTGGCAGTAATGCAGGAGGTATACCAGAAGTTATAGGAAGCGAAGATTTTGGAAGAGTAGTTGAATTTAAAGAGAACTTTGTAAATATTTTCGCTAATAATATCGTAGAATTACTAAATCATCCCTTATCACCGGTAAAGCTTAGGGAAAGGGCTTTACAATATAGTTGGAAAAATATTATAGATAAAGAATTAGAGGTATATAAGTCTATATTGAATAAAATTTATTAAGAGAGTAGGTGAGGAATTGTGAGAGTAGCACTAGCATCAGTTGATAATCCTTATATTATAAAATCTGGTGGTAAACATGTACATTTATATCTTTTAGAGAAAGGATTACAATATAATGGAGTTTATGTTGATACTTACTATTATGTTCCTTCTAAAATAGCTTTTATTACAAAAATTTTTAAAAGATTTAGGAATAAATACTACCAATTCAAATCTGCGATAGATAAAATGATTAAATTTTATGAGAAAATAAATTTCAACTCCTATGAGATAGTAAATGCCCACGATGTTATATCGGCAGTTGGTATTAAAGGTAATATTATACTTACCTTACATGGGTATTTTGCTCGAGAGACTATTAACTATGGAAATTATAATGAAAAAGAAAAAACTAAAATTTTTGATTATGCTATGGAAATAGAAAAATTAGCTTTAAAAAAAGCTAAGGCTATTATTAAGGTAGATAGTAGACTAAGGGATTATGTAATAAATAGTTTCAATATTCCCGAAAATAGGATATTTGTAATTTACAATTCTATTGATACAGAAAATTTTAAACCAATAAATGAGCAAAAAAAGAAAGAATTACGTATGAGAAAAGGAATTCCTCCAGATAAATGTGTAATACTAATACCAAGAAGATATGTAAAAAAGAATGGAGTAGTTTTTGCAGCAAAAGCGCTCAGGTTAATGGATGATAATGATTTATTGATGATTTTTATTGGAAGAGGACCAGAAAGAGAAAATATCATTAATGAACTTGGTAGTGATAAAAGGGCTATTGTATTAGATGCTGTTCCTCATGAACAGATTGTTGAATATTACCAACTTGCAGATATTATACTTGTGCCTTCTGTTATTTCAGATGACATAGAAGAGGCTACATCATTATCAATGCTTGAAGGAATGGCATGTGGTAAAGTAGTTATATGTAGCAATATTGGTGGAATGAGAGAGGTTGTAAAAAATGGACAAACAGGTATTTTAGTTCCACAAAAATCTCCGGAGGATATTGCAAAGGCAATTAGAGATATTAAGAGGAATTCAGAATTAAGAGTAGAAATTGGCTATAATGCAAGAAAATATGTAGAAGAAAACCATGGTTATATTAGTCATGCTAAGAAGTTTATACAGATATATAAGTATTTTATTAATCACTAGATTATAATATAAGTTGATTGTGTATGAAATTAAAATATTTATGTTTACAAGCAACACAAGAAGGGCAGGCGAGTTATACTCATGTACATGAGATAATAAATGGATTGCAAAAAAGAGGGTGGGATGTGGAACTTTTTGAACCTTCTTACAGTAAAAAAAATTTTGCTCCTACTATTTTACAAAGGTTATTTGAATTTATATTTACCCAGCTTAAACTTTTAATAAAAATAAAAAAAGGCGATCTTATTTATATAAGATCCCACTTTGCAGCCTTTCCTACTTCTATAGTTGCTAAATTAAGGAAAATACCGGTCATTCAAGAAGTTAATGGTCCTTATGAAGATTTATTTATTGCTTGGCCATGGACAAGGCATTTTAAAGGCTTCTTCAAGTGGTTAATTAAGGTACAGTATAAAATATCTGATGCAATAATTGTGGTTACACCTCAATTAAAAGAATGGATAATGAGTGAAATTGGGGGCTCAAAAAGCACAAATATTTACGTGATTTCAAATGGAGCAAATACTAACTTGTTTACACCGAATGCTGAGTCAAAATATAAATTAGAAAAACCGTATGTAGTATTTTTTGGTGCACTTGCTCCATGGCAGGGGATAGATACTATGTTAGAAGCTGTCCAAGATTCTAATTGGCCTGAAAATGTAAAACTGGTAATAATGGGAGATGGTGTAGAACGGCCAAAGGTCGAAAAGGCAGTACAAGAAAATAACAGAATTATATATCTTGGCAAAATACCTTACAAAGAAGTGCCAGGGGTAGTATCTAATAGTATTGCTGGATTAAGTCCTAAAAATAATATTGGAGGACGATCTAATACGGGACTTTCACCGTTAAAGGTGTATGAAATTTTAGCTTGTGGGGTACCTGCTATTGTTACAGACTTCCCTGGACAGGCTGATATTATTAGAGAGCATCAATGCGGTATAGTAGTTTCACTAGATAGTCCGGAGGAAATTGCAAGGGCGGTAAGATATCTTTATGAAGACGAAAATAAAAGAAAAGAAATGGGGCGTAGAGGAAGGGAGGTTATTTTAAAAGAACATTCTTGGGATAGGAAGGCAGAATATACAGAAAAAGTCTTAAGAGAAATATTAAAGAAAAGAGTCAAGTATGAAAAATAGAAATTATTTTTTGATTAATTTTATTATATTTTGGTTATTTTTTTATACCCTCTTTGCAGAAAGATTTGTTTTAAAAATTGAAAGTGGAGGAAGAGGGATAATTCCTATTCTTGTATTAATAAATTTTTTATTGGTTTTCTACATATTGTTAAAATCCAGAGGTAAAGTATTAAAAGTATTTAAAAGCAGATTTTTTATGTTGTGGTGGCCTTTTTTATTATTGACACTTTTATTACCTATTTTAGGTATTCTTATAAATGGCTATCCAATTAGAACTATACTGAATTTAAATGTATTATCAGATATATTTTTTGTAATAATTGGCTACTGGATTGCTAAAGAAATGGATTTCTTGGAATCTATGTTTACAAAATATCTAGTGTTAGCAATAATTTTAGAGTTTTTATATTCATTTATTCAATTTCTCAATTTCCTAGGATACTTGAATGGAAACTTTATAGGAATTTTCTTATCATGGGATATATATACTCAACAATTATATTCTTTCCCTATTTTTGGAAGAAGTATAGGAACATTTATAAATCCTAATATACTTGGATTTTGGTCTGTAACTGTCTTTGGTCTTTCGCTTTATTTGATAAAAGGATGGTTAAAGTATTTAATGTTAATTTTGAGTTTTTTTACACTTATTTTGAGTCAATCTCGCGGTTGCTTATTCGGATTACTTTTTGCAATAGTAATCATGTTAATAATTAATTTGTTGGCATTTAAGAAAATAAATTTTATGCAATTTTTATCAGTTTATATTTTCTTGATACTTATTATGCTTATTATGATATTTTCTATAAACTTTGATTTGATTAAATATCTGCCTATTGAAAGGTTTAAAAATGGCTTTTCTATTTTTTTATATGGAGCTTCTGTAGATCAAAATTTTTTTACAAGAGTGGAAGTATGGAAACAAAGTATATGGTTATTTAAAAAATACCCTTTAGGGACTCTTGGGCCACCAGAGTTTGTTTTGAAAACAGCAGTGGATAATGATTGGATTAGATTATTACTTCAAGGTGGTATCATATATGTAGTAAGTTTTTTGATAATGGTTTTTGCAGGGATTTTAGTACCCAAATCTGCAGAAGATAAATTTGGTAAATTTTTGTTTTATGTTTCTCTAACTTTTCCTATTATAGCTATTTCTGAGACCCTTACAACATATAGGCCAATGGCAATATATTGGTATAGTCTCGGATTATTTTTACGAAAAAAGAGAAAATTGTATTAAGAATAAATATGGCTAAAATAGCTTTTCTATCTCATGTAGATTATAATTTATATTTATTTCGCTTACCAATTATGCTTCGACTTAAAAAATTGGGTTGGGAAGTCTATGCTGTATGTCCCAAAGGCAATATTTCAAACAAATTTAAAGATTTTGGAATAGAACATATAGAATATAATGTGGAAAGAAAGAGTTTAAATCCATTTAAGGAAATTGAAACCATATACGAATTATATAGGGTTTTGAGACCTTTAAATTTGGATATTTTACATACTTTTACCTATAAACCTAATATATATGGGACTATAGCTGGAAGATTAGCTAAAATACCAATCATAATTAATCTTGTAGAAGGATTAGGCTCTTTATATGTTGAAGATAGTCTAAAGAGTAGATCTATGAGAAAGATCATTGAAATTCTTTCAAGTATTACTTTTAGGTTATCTGATAGGTGTATAGTTATAAACTCTGATGACGTGAATTACTTAATCTCTAAGAAGATCTTACCTAAAGAAAAGGGAATATTAATTAAAAGTGTAGGGATAGATTCTGAAGAATATAATCCTAAGAAGATTGATTCTCAAAAAATTAACCAATTAAGAAGAGAATTAAACTTGAAAGATGATCAAGTTGTTATATTAATGCTTTCTCGACTACTTATTCATAAAGGGGTTTTGGAATATTTTAAATCTGCTGAAATTTTAAAAGAAAAATATGGAGATAAAATTGAATTTTTAATTGCAGGTAATTTTGACCCTGGAAATTTTTATAATATTTCAAAAGAGACCTTACAAAATTATATTGAGAGAAAGATTATAAAATTTTTAGGCTGGAGAAATGATATAAAAGAACTTTTAGCTATATCTGATATCTTTGTTTTACCTTCTTATAGAGAGGGAATACCAAGAACATTATTAGAAGCCGGATCTATGGGAAAGCCTATTATAACTGCAGATACAATAGGGTGTAAAGAAGTTGTAGAGCATGGGAGAAATGGCTTTTTAGTTCCGATTAAAGATTATATTTCTTTAGCTAAAAGTATTGAGATATTAATTAATAATGAAGGTATGAGGAAAGCTTTTGGGGAATATTCAAGAGAGAAAATAATAAGAGAATTTGATATTAGAAATATTGTAGAGCAATATTTAAGGCTGTATAATGATTTACTAAATGAGAAGAAATATGAGAAACCAAAAGCTTAAACGTGTGATAGACATAATAGGAGCTCTTGCGGGGTTGATTATTTCAGCTCCACTAATGTTCTTTGTTTCTTTTATTATCTACTTAACTATGGGAAGACCAATATTTTTTAAACAAGTTCGTCCAGGACTAAATGGAAAACCATTTGTTATTTATAAATTTAGAACTATGCTTGATTTAAGGGATGAGAATGGGAATCTTTTACCTGATGAGAAAAGATTAACAACTATAGGAAAGTTTTTAAGAAGTACCACATTAGATGAACTTCCTGAATTTTGGAATGTTTTAAAAGGAGATATGAGTTTAGTTGGTCCAAGACCCCTTCTTATGGAATATCTTGATCGATATACTTCAGAACAGGCAAGAAGACATGAGGTTAAGCCAGGTATGACAGGTTGGGCACAGATTAATGGAAGAAATGCTATATCTTGGGAAGAAAAATTTAAGCTTGACGTCTGGTATGTAGACAATTGGGATATTCTTTTGGATTTAAAAATTATATTCCTTACGATTTTAAAAGTGTTAAAAAGAGAAGGAATAAGTGCTGAAGGTCATGCTACAATGCCTGAGTTTAGGGGAGGAGGACAAAACTAATTGTCTAAAAAAGTAGTAATAATAGGTGCTGGTGGTCATGCTAAAGTTGTAGCTTCTACTCTTTTGATTTGTGGATATAATGTGATAGGTTTTTTAGATGATGATGAGAAAAAAATAGGTACAAAATTACTTGATATTCCAGTTATTGGTAATATTGAGCTTTTGAAAGAAGGAAATTTTGATTTTTCTATCATAGCTATAGGAGATAATAGTATCCGAAGAAAAATCTATTACTTGTATAAAGAATATACTAATTTTGTAAGTATAATACATCCTTTTTCATATGTTCATTCAAGCGTAGAAATAGGAGAAGGTAGTGTTATTTTTGCTGGGGTAGTTATTCAGCCTGATGTAAGAATAGGAAATAATGTTATAGTTAATACAAGTGTTTCTATTGATCATGACTGTGTTATAGGAGATTTTGTTCATCTTGCTCCGGGAGTTCATTTGGCAGGTGGAGTTATTGTAGAAGAGGGAGCATTTTTAGGAATAGGAAGTTCGGTTATTCAATATAGAAAAGTAGGAAAGTGGAGTATTTTGGGAGCTGGAGGATGTGTTATTAAAGATATTCCAGAATTTACTATTGCTGTAGGAGTTCCTGCTATTCCAGTGAAAGAAAATAAGATTTCTATTTGATTTATTATTAATCTATTTTAAATTTTTATGCTATTTAGTTAAGATAATTTGGTGAGGAAAATATGTTATGAAAATTTTAGTTACAGGTGGAGCTGGGTTTATAGGCTCGCATATTGTAGATTTACTGGTTGAAAATGGATATGAAGTTGTAATTATAGATAATCTTTCAACAGGAAAAGAAGGGTTTATTAATAAAAAAGCAGTTTTTTATAAAAAAGACATCACAGATGATGATTTATATGAAATTTTTGAGAAAGAAAAACCTAATTATGTAATTCATCAGGCAGCACAAATAGATGTTCAAAAATCAATTAATGACCCTATGTTTGATTTAAAAGTAAATGTGCTTGGCACAGTGAATTTATTAGAATGTTGTAGAAAATTTAATATTAAAAAGATTGTTTATGCATCTTCTGCAGCAGTATATGGAGATCCTGAATATCTTCCTATAGATGAGAATCATAAAGTAAATCCTATATCTTTCTATGGAGTATCAAAGCATACCCCAGAGCATTATCTTGATGTATACAGCAAACTATATGGCTTGAAATATACAATTTTACGCTATGCTAATGTATATGGAATAAGGCAAGATCCAAAAGGAGAAGGTGGAGTAATATCTATTTTTATAGATAGAATGCTTAGAGGGGAAAGACCTATTATTTTTGGAGATGGAAATCAGACGAGGGATTTTGTTTATGTGAAAGATGTTGCTAAAGCTAATCTTTTAGCTTTAGAAAGAGGAGATAATGAGATTTTGAATATAAGTACAGGTAAGCCTACAAGTATAAATGAGCTTGTTGAGATAATGAATAAAATAATGAATACATCCTTGAAACCTATTTATTCAGACCCTCGAAAAGGAGACATAGTGCATAGTTATCTTGATAATAGAAAAGCTTTAAAAGTACTTGGATGGAGACCAGAATATAGTTTAGAAGATGGATTAAGAGAAGCAGTTGAATATTATAAAGAAAAGTATAGAGATTTGGGATTACTTTTTTGATATTTAGAATGTGTATACATGAATTTAGAGGGATAGAGAAAGAGAGATTTTTATTAGCTATAATAACAACTGTAAAGTTTTAAGGAAAAATTGGATGATGAGTGGAAGATGATAAAAAATCTATGAGGACAATACATTGTGACCAGAGAAGGGAAAAAGATAGCAGTAATAATCCCTATAGAAGAACTTGAAGAATTATTGAAAGATTTACACGATCTTGCAATTATTTCAGGATGTAAAGCAAACCTACGATATCTTTAGAAGACCTACAAGAGAAATTAGCCAAAGATGGAATTTTATTGCGAGAGGGTTAATGCCACCTGTTACGCGTCACGTATCACGCATCACGGCCTTTTTCCCGTCACGTGTCACTCATCACCCGTCACGTTCTTTCTCTGTTACCTGTTACGTGTCACCTGTCACGGCCTTTAAGATGTGATACAATATAATTTGTAATAAAAATAGAGGTGAGATGATGCTTAAAGAAATAATAGATGAGGTACCTAAGATGGTCTCAAGCCTTCTTGCTCTGAGCCTCTTCCTGGATTCCAGTTAACAAGCCAAATCTCAAATCTCTTAGGGTTTTTCATCGGCAAAGATTATCTCTTTTTGTGCTATAGATGCATATTCTACATCTTCTTCTCCTAATATGCTAAATGCCTCAAAAAGCAACTTTTCTTCTTTCTCTTTTAACCAATTTTTTGTGAGTTCTCTTATCAATTCATTGAGAGATTTGTTTTCCTTTTTAGAAAGTTCTTTTATTCTCTTATAGAGAGATTGAGGGATTCTTACTGTAAGACTTACTGTTTTTTCCATATGTGCCTCCTTTATATGAAGTCTAATTTTAATACTAAAATTAGACATCAATTTATTAATCCTGTAAAGCATATAAGTCTTTATAGCCACCACCAGGGAATGGCAAGTATTTTTGAATGCAGGTATCTTATTGAATTCCCGCTGTAAATCAAAATCCCTCTTATGGTATTAGGATTTTCCTCTATAAATTCTAATAAATTCTTAATATCTTTTTGGGTTGGTTTTTCTGTGAACTTGACTTCGAAGGCAAGAGTCTTTCTTCCCCATTCAATTATGAAATCTACCTCTTTTCCTGATGTGGTTCTATAATAGCAGACTTTTCCTCTTGGAGTGAGGAGTTCCGAATAAACTTGTAGATGAAGAAAAACAATAGTTTCAAAGAAATTGCCCAATTCACGTGCATTAATTAAACTTTCTTCTCCATAATAGCCCGATAAGTAACTGCAAAGGGCAGGGTCAATAAAGAATAATTTTGGAGATTTTATTATTCTTTTAAGAATATTAGAAAAATAAGGAGGTACTCTTTTAATTATGTTTAAGACTTCTAATAATTTTAGATACCTGTATACTGTTGGCTGGCTAATCCCAACTTCCCTTGCTATTTCTGACTGATTAATTACATTTCCACTCCTTGGAGCTAAGGCTGTCATCAATCTTCTAAAATCAATTATGCTCTCTATCTGAGAAAGTTCTCTTAAATCTCTCTCCAAGTAAGTTCTTATATATCCTTCCCACCATAAAAGTATTGCGTCTAAATCATCCATATATAGAAGAGGAGGCATAAATCCTTTTAGAAGAAAAGTTATAGAATTAACCTTCTCAATTGTTTCCTCCTTTATAATTTCATCCTGCCATAATTTTAAAAAGTTATTCTCTTGAATATCTCCTTTAATTTCTCTATACGTCATAGGAAACATTTCAAAATATACAGCTCTTCCTGCAAGACTCTCGCCAACCTCTTTCATAAGTAGTAGATTTGATGACCCTGAAAGGATAAATCTCACTTTTCTTTTTGTTTTATCTACAGTATCTTTTATAGCCAAAAGAACTTCTGGAGCCTTTTGAACTTCATCTATAATAATCTTTTCTTCTCCAATCCATAGAGAATAGGGGTCTATCTTTACTTGCTCTAATATAGAAAAGTCATCTAAGTTTAAGTATTTAAAATCTGGGAATTCATTTTGAAGAAAAGTACTCTTGCCTACCTGTCTTGCTCCAGTTATAACCACAACAGGAAAGTTCTCTATTGCCCTTTTAACTTTTTCTCCTAGCAGTCTCTTTTTATATTTTAATTCAAAACCTGAATGATTTTCATTCATACATTGAATAATAATACAAAAATTATAAAAAAGCAAGAGGATATTAGGAATGAGTCTGGAACACGGAAGGGAGATGGTATCCCCTAATTTTATTAGATTTCATAGAAGATAATCTAAGTATTAAAGGAAAGGAGTGAAAAAAGAACATGGCATTTTTCTATTTTTATGGTATCCTTATTCAGAATGCAATAAAGAAAGAGAATGTCTAAGTACAATATAAATTGTTCAGTATTTCTTATATATCGGCTAAAGACTTGCTTATGGTATACTTAATAAAGAAACACTTAGCCTAAATTAATGAGGTGATAGAGATATGAGTATTGTGAAATTGCCAGAAGATATAAAAGAGCTTTTGGACATAATTCAGGGAGAGAGTTATGAAGAGAAGATAAAAGTACTTGCTATAGAAAAGATCAGGTCTAATCTGGAGGAATGTAACAAAAATATCTTAAGATATGAGACAAAGTATGGAATGACTTTTGAAGAATTTAAAAAATTATGGGATGAAGACAAGATAGAGAATAAATTTTCCCATGAAGTTGAGACAGATTATATTGAATGGGAAGCTTTAGAGATGGAAAAGAAACACTGGTTATCTTTGTTAAGAAGGATAAAAATATAATAGGTTATGACAATCTTAAAGAATGGCACAAGCATCCCTTTGAAAATCCAAATGACCATTTAGAATGTGAAGAGCCGAGTATTGAAAAGATCTTTAGAGAAGTGGTAGAAGTATTAAAGAAACTCTAGTTAAAGAATTATTATTAATTCTCTTGGAAGAATATATAAATAGATCCTATAAATAAGGGTTATAGGGCAAGTTAAAATATCATATGTCACGGCTTGTAAAATGTGATACAATCTTAAAAAAGGCATTAGTGAAAGTGTTGCTATCTGAGGAGAATAAATGTCTAAAACAGTTGAAAATGACAAAAAGATTAGAGAGTATATTGAGTCAATTTATTGTAAATACTGATGTGGCTCTAAGAAGATTAGAGACATCTTTGGAAGAATTCAAGGATGAGATGAAGGCTTTTAAGGATGAAATGAACAAACGCTGGGGAGATCTTGCCAATAAAATGGGAACATTAGTAGAGGATATTGTAGCTCCAAATATAGGAGGGGTCGCTAAGAAGTATTTTGGATGTGAAGATTTTGATTTCTTTGCAGTAAGAGTAAGGAGAAGGAATACCAAAGATCGAAGCAAGTTTAGAGAATTTGATGTCATTGCGATCTGGAATGATAATGTAATAATAAATGAGACAAAGTCTAATCCAAGGATGGAGTATATAAATGAATTCATAGACGTTCTAAAGGAGATATATGATTACTTTCCTGAATATAAAGATAAGAAAATAATACCAATATTTTCATCTTTATATCTTCCTGAAGAAGTAGTAGTATACTTAACAAAGAAAAAGATTTATGCTATGGCTATGAAAGATGATAATATGGACATTTTAAACTTTGATAAGGTTAAATAAGGGGGCATTTATGGAAAAAATACCTATGTCTTCACCTGATATTGATGAGTCTGATATTCAGGCGGTAGTTGAGGTTTTAAAATCTGGGAGGTTATCTTTAGGACCAAAAACAAAGGAATTTGAAGAGCTTATGGCGAAATATGTTGGGGTAAAATATGCAGTTGCAGTTAGCTCTGGAACAACCGCTCTTCATACAATTGTTAGAGCCTTAGGGATAGGGGAAGGGGATGAGGTTTTAGTTCCTTCTTTTACCTTTTGTGCCAGTGTGAATGTTATTCTTTATGAGAGAGCTATTCCTGTTTTTGTAGATATAGAGTCAGAGACATATAATCTTGATCCAGAAGATTTAGAGAGAAAGATTACAAAAAGGACAAAAGCAATAATGGTGGTAGATGTTTTTGGTCATCCTGCAGAGTGGGATGAAATATTAAGGATTGCGGATAAATACAATTTAAAAGTTATAGATGATTCCTGTGAGGCATTAGGAGCAGAGTATAAGGGAAAAAAGATTGGGCAATTTGGATCTGCAGGTGCTTTTGCCTTTTATCCGAATAAGCAGATAACAACAGGTGAAGGTGGAATAATAGTAACAGATGATGAAAATATAGCTAAGATGGCAAGAAGTTTGAGAAATCAGGGAAGGGGAGAGATGGGCGCATGGCTTCATCATGAAAGGTTAGGATATAATTACAGGATGGACGAAATGTCTGCCGCTCTTGGAGTGTCCCAATTAAAAAGAATTGAGAGTTTTTTACAAAAGAGAGAAAAAGTTGCTCAAATGTATACAGAAAAGCTTAAAAAATTTTCTTGGGTAAGACCTCCTAAGGTAAAGCCATATGTTCGTATGAGCTGGTTTGTGTACGTAATTACTTTGGAAAATGGGATTGATAGAGATAAAGTTATTGAAGAGATGGCAAAAGAGGGAATTCCAGCACGGGGATATTTTTCACCAATACATTTACAGCCATATATGAGAGAGATGTTTGGATATAAAGGAGGAGAACTTCCTGTAACAGAAAATATTGCAAAGAGGACTTTGGCTTTGCCCTTTCACAATAATTTGACTGAGGAAGAGATAGATGAGGTAATAAGAGTTTTGGAAAAGGCAGTAATGTCAGTAGTAAGTTGAGCGTAATATAGTTGGTTTTACTAAGGAGGAAGCATAGTATGGATTGGAGAGAAAGAATTATTGTTGATCCTAAAATATGCCATGGAAAGGCATGTATCAAAGGGACGAGGATTTTGGTCTCTGTTATTTTGGATAACTTGGCGGAGGGGGCAACGATTGATGATATTAAATCTGCAATTGCTTATGCGGAAGAGCTCATGAAGTAAAAGAATTTACCCGTCACTCGTCACTTTCAAACACCCAAACAATTTCTCTACTTACTTTTTTGTAGAAGGGAGAGTTTTCTTCTTCAAGCTTTTTCCATTCATCTATTGTATATATTAAAAGATCTACGGGGACGGAAAATTTTGTTGTATCCCAATCTATTCCTCTTTTTTCAAAAGGAAGGGAAGAACTCTCTAAGATTATAATTAAGTCAAGATCGCTTCCTACTCCATAGTCTCCTCGAGCATAAGACCCAAAATATCCTATTTTTATTATCCCCCTTTTTTCCCTCACAACATTATTTATCCAATTTTTTAACTCTTCTTCTATCTTCTTATGATCCGCCCATTTTAGAACTGACGAATTCAAGGATCTCACTGGCATATTCTATTGCCTCCTTACTTTGTATAGGTCCATAATGTTCAAAAGGTGCTCCCTCGGGATGCCCATTAGGATATCTTGTAGGTATATAAAAATTGTCTAATACTTTTGCTTTTTCAATTAGCTCCTGAGGGACAGAAATTTCTTCAGGAAGTTCTGCCAGAAGTTTTGCAATAACATGCCCCCATGCTTCCTGTTTTAAAAAAAGATGAAGTGCCTTTACCGCTTTTTCTGCTGATTGCTGTGCAGAGAAGCATGCCCATTCATGTCTTCCTGCCTTTTGCGAATCTATTGCCTGCTCCAAGTCTCTTTTTGCTTGTCTTAACCAATCAAAAGCCCTATTCATACTTTTATTATAACATGATTGACTAAAAAACTTTAGAATTATAAATTATAGTAGAAATGAGAATTGGTAAAAGAGTTTTACCTGAAAATATAGAAGAGCTTATTTTAAGGGCTAAGAATATCCTTGAAAAGCATCATAATGTTGTGTTTGCATATTTATTTGGGGGTTTAGCTAAGGGAAGAATTTCTCCTATAAGCGATATAGATATAGCCATATATCTTTTAGAAACAGAAAATATATTAGAAACAAAGTTGGAAATTCTCTCTTTATTAATTGATGCTCTAAATACAGATGAGATTGATTTAGTTATTCTTAATACCGCCCCATTATCCCTAAAAGCAAGAATTATACAGAATAAGAAAGTTCTTGTTGATAAAGATCCTTCATTAAGATATTCTTTTGAATCTTTAACATTAAGAGAATATTTTGATTTCTCTGTAAAAGAGAGAGCTATTTTTAAAAGGAGATACAATATTGGTAGATAAGAATTTGATATTAAGAAAAATATCAGAATTAGAAGAGTATATATCTCAGTTAGTAGATTTCCAAAATGGATTAGAAGCCATATTATCGCAGTGAATTCCTAAGATTGATCGTAGTAAAGAATCTTATTTGACATACATTTAAAATTATAGTATATACTTTAGTAAAAAATTTGGTGAATGAGGCTATGAGACATATAACAATAAAAGATGTAACCAGGTTGGCAGAGGTTGGAACTTCCACAGCATCCCGTGCTTTAAATAATAAAGGCTCTGTAAACCCTAAAAGGAGGTTATAAATGTTATGAAAAAAGCCAGAGTTTTATTTGACAGGGAATTTGTTATCTCTCATGTGGATAAAAGGATTTATGGCTCTTTTATAGAACATTTGGGAAGAGCTATTTACACAGGAATATATGAACCTAATCATTCTACTGCAGATGAGCATGGCTTTAGAAAGGATGTAATAGAGCTTGTCAAAGATTTGAATGTGCCTATTATAAGATATCCTGGGGGAAATTTTGTATCTGGATACAATTGGGAAGATGGTGTAGGTCCTAAGGAGCAAAGACCTAAGAAATTGGAGCTTGCTTGGAGAAGTATAGAACCTAATGAAGTTGGTATTAATGAATTTGTTTTATGGAGTAAAAAAGTTAACTCTGAGGTTATGATGGCAATAAATTTGGGAACTAAAGGAATAGATTCTGCAAGAAATTTGGTAGAATACTGCAATTTTCCAGGTGGAACCTATTATAGTGATCTGAGAATAAAACATGGATACAAAGAACCCCATAAAATAAGGGTTTGGAATCTTGGAAATGAGATGGATGGAGAATGGCAGATAGGTCATAAACTTGCCCACGAATATGGAAGATTAGCAAGAGAAACGGCAAAAGTAATGAAGATGGTAGATGATAAAATTGAACTTGTAGTCTGTGGAAGCTCCTCTCCTTTTATGAGTACATTCCCAGAATGGGAAAGGATAGTTTTGGAGCATACCTATGATGTTGTAGATTATGTCTCTTTACATTATTATGCAAATTATCCAGGAGAACTGGAAAGCTTTTTGGCAAAAAACTTAGAGATGGACAATTTTATTTATACAGTGGTATCTACCATAGATTACGTAAAGGCATTGAAAAGAAGTAATAAAAAATTGAATATCTCTTTTGATGAATGGAACGTGTGGTATCATTCTCATGAAAAGGATAAAAATGTGGAGCCTTGGCAAATTGCACCTCCTATATTGGAAGAAGATTACAATTTTGCAGATGCATTATTAGTAGGACTTATGCTAATTACACTTTTGAAACATTCAGATAGGGTCAAAATTGCATGTTTGGCTCAACTTGTAAATGTACTTGCTCCCATAACAACTGTTAAAGGTGGAATTGCCTATAGACAAACCATATACTATCCATTTATGCATGCTTCAAAATTTGGTCATGGATTAGCACTGCTACCTAAAATAGAATCACCAAAATATGATTGTAAAAACTTTACGGATGTTCCTGTTTTGGATGTAATAGGAATATATAATGAGGAAGAAGAAACAATAAATATTTTTGCAGTCAATAGAAGTACAACTGATGATCTAACGGTAGAATTTAAGTTTAATGGTTTTGAAAAACTTATGCTTCTTGATCATATAGTTTATACTGCTTTTGATCCGTTTGTTGGAAATACTCCTCAGGAACCTAATAAGGTTACTCCATTTTCCCAGAGGGAAAACTCAAAAGTTGATAATAACATTTTGGAGAGTAATTTAAAGAAACTTTCGTGGAATGTTATAAGACTAAAAAAGGCTTAAATGAAATGGGGGATTAAAGATGATCTTAGAAAGGTTGAGAAAAGAAGTTTATGAGATGAATATGGAGCTTCCTAAGAATAACTTAGTAGTTATGACTAGTGGAAATGTGAGTGGCAGAGATCCTGAGACAAATCTTGTGGTAATAAAGCCAAGTGGGGTAAAATATGAGGATCTTTCTCCTGAAAAGATGGTGGTAGTTGATTTAGAAGGAAATATTGTAGAAGGAGATTTAAAACCATCAGTTGATACTCTTTCTCATATTATAGTCTACAGAAAGAGGAAGGAGATTTGTGGTATTGTCCATACTCATTCTCCTTATGCCACAAGCTTTGCCATATTAGGAAAGCCTATTCCTGTTTATTTAACTTCCCATGCAGATTATTTTGGGGAAGAAATTCCTGTAGCAAGATATGCTTCACCTATCCCTTTAGAGGATGTTGGAAATGCAATTTTAGAAACAATGGAGACTATAAATAGACCTGAGTGGGTAAAAAGTAATACTTTTTTTGTCCCAGTGATACTTCTGAAAAATCATGGTGTTTTTACTTTTGGAAAGAGTCCTACAGAAGCTTTAAAATATGCTGTTATGGTAGAGGAAATTGCTAAAACTTGTTATTTGGCAATCACAATGGGACAGCCTTCTGCTATTCCGATGGAAGAGGTTAGAAAATGGTATGAGAGATTCCATAATATTTATGGTCAAAGATAAATTTTGTAGGAGGTGAATTTTAAATGAAAAATATTCCAGAGGTAAAATTGGGGATTGTAGCGGTAAGTAGAGATTGCTTCCCTATTGAGCTATCGAGAAATAGAAGAAATAAGGTAGTTGAGGAATGTAATAAAAAAGGTATTCCAATAATAAATTTGGAAACTATCGTTGAGAAAGAAGCGGATGTAGGAAAAGCATTACAAGAGATAAAGGATAAAGGTGTTAATAGTTTAGTCATATATCTTGGTAATTTTGGTCCTGAAGGACCTACTTCTCTTCTTGCCCAAAAATTTGATGGTCCTGTGATGGCATGTGCAGCTGGGGAGGAAACGGGAAGAGATCTTTTTAATGGAAGAGGAGACGCATACTGTGGCTTCTTAAGTCTTTCATACAATTTAGGCTTGAGAAATAGAAGGGTTTATATCCCCACATATCCAGTAGGTATACCTTCTGAAATTGCGGATATGATTAAGGAATTTATACCAATAGCAAGGGTTTTATTGGCATTGAAAAAACTTAAGATCTTTTCTTTTGGACCTCGACCAGAAGATTTTGTTACTATGCATACTCCAATTAAGCCTCTATATGATCTTGGAATATCTATAATGGAAAATAGTGAATTAGATTTATTAGATATATATAGAAGTGCAGAAAATCATCCTAAAATTCCTGAAATAATGGAGGATATGTCAAAAGAGCTTGGAGTTGGAAACAAATATCCTGAGCTACTAAGAAAATTAGCCCAGTATGAAGTGGCACTAACAGAATTTTTAGAGAAAAATTTAGGTATGGCGGAGTTTGCTATATTTGCAAATAAATGCTGGCCAGCCTTTGAGAAATTCTTTGGCTTTGTTCCTTGCTATGTGAATTCACGTCTTGCTACACGTGGTATTCCTGTTGCTTGTGAGGTTGATGTTTACGGAGCTCTTAGTGAATATATGATATATACAGCCAGTGAAGTACCTGCAACACTACTAGATATAAATAATACTGTTCCTTATGATTTAATAGAGGAATCAAAGGACAAAATTAAAGATTATAAGGCAACAGACCTATTTATGGGATTTCATTGTGGAAATACACCATCATGCTGTTTGTTAGATTATTCAATGAAATATCAGTTAATAATGCATAGACTAATGGAACCTGGGAAAGAACCTGATATTACAAGAGGTACTTTAGAGGGTAGAATAAGACCTGGTGAAATAATTCTCTTTAGACTGCAGAGTACACCATCAACAAACTTGAGAGCATACATAGCGGAAGGAGAAGTCTTAGACATAGATCCTAAGTCTTTTGGTTGTATAGGTGTATTTGCAGTAAAAGAAATGGGAAGATTTTATAGGTATGTGTTGTTAGAAAAGAAGTTTCCACATCACTCTGCAGTTGGTTTTAAACATGTAGGAAAAACCTTATTTGAAGTTCTTAAGGTTTTGGGAATAGAGGAGATTTACTATCCTTTACCAGCAGGAACTCTTTATCCAGATGAAAATCCGTTTTTAAAATAAACGATGTAGGGGAGGAAATTACATGAAAATACAGGAAATATATGAACTCTTTGTGGAGATTGGCATGAAGAATGATCCCAGAGGTTGGGATGAGGTACAAAAGTTATTAGAAAGAACTAGAAGAGAATATGAGAAGATGAATGATAAAGAAAGGGAAAGATTTGACTTAGAAAAGCTAAAAAACCCATATGCTGACACAAGAATTCTTTATGGTGATCCAGAAAGAGAGGTTAAAAGAGTTTTAGTAGGTATAGATATTGATACATCGGAATTACTACTTGCAAAAGAATTGGAAAGGCAAAACAGAAAGGTTGATCTTGTAATATCCCATCATCCTCAGGGAAAGGCATATGCCAATTTCTACGAGGTTATGCATCTTCAAGAAGACCTTTTATATAAATGGGGCATTCCTATAAATATTGCAGAAGGATTAATGTATCCTCGTATTGGAGAGGTGGAAAGAAGAGTTCTCCCTGCTAATCATTATAAGTCTGTAGATTCTGCAAGAATATTAGATATTCCTTTTATGTGCTGTCATACTCCTGCAGACAACTGTGTAGCTACTTATTTACAAAGATTGTTTGACGAGAAAACTCCATATACCTTAGGAGAAGTCTTAGAAATCTTGGAGGAAATTCCTGAGTATAAAGAGGCAATTAAGAGGAATAATCCACCAAAAATATTAGTTGGAAACCCTAAAAATAGGGCTGGAAAAATCTTTGTAGATATGACAGGAGGAACGGAAGGAGCTGTAGAGCTGATAGAAAAAATGGCACAAGCTGGAATAGGAACCATAGTAGGGATGCATATGAGTGAAGACCATAGAAAAGAGGCAGAAAAGCATCATATAAATGTGGTGATAGCAGGGCATATGGCTTCTGATTCTTTAGGGATGAACATTATACTAGATAATATTGAGAAAAATGGAGTAGAAATAATAAATGCGTCAGGATTTATAAGAGTTTCAAGAGTGTGAGGGGGGAAAGATTCCCCCCTCTTTTTATATGCTTTTTACAGTGGATATAATTAGATTGAAAAGTGCTCTTTTTTCCTCATCCGCTAAACTTGTTAGTGATCTCCAGTAATCCTCTAATGTACTTCTAATTCTTTCTCTATCTATTCCTTCAAATATACTTTTACCAATATAGCCAATGATTAAAAGAGGTATAGCTAAAAGGATATAATCTATATTAATTTTTAGATTACTTCCTAATAAGAAAAGAACATAATTTTTTAAATCTTCACTCCATTTTAATTTTTTGATAAGAAAAAGCAGAAAACTTGTGCAAAGAAGAAGAGCGTTTGTTCTGTCTATATTAATCTCAAAGAGATCGCCTTTTTCCTCCTTTGGCCTAAAAAATACCTTTTTTCTTCCCCTTTTTCTTAAACTATCCTCTTCATATATGGTTTCAACATACCCTTCTTTGTATAGAAGTTGGAGAATATCATAGGCAGTTGCAGGGCTAACTTTTACTTTTTTAGCTATCTCATAGTAATGAATAGGTCTATTTTTCTCCTTGTAAAGCTCATGGAGGACTTGTAAAAACTGTCTTCTTCTTTCTGTTATTGCCATTTATACCTTCACCCCTTTATCTTCTTCTACAGGAACTTTCCCTCCAAATTCTTCTACCCATATTGGATTCAAAACTCTTCTTACTTCTTCCGCATATTTATCCATTTCTGGTGCAAACTTGGTTATTATATCATCTGCTCCAGGATGGGTGGGATGAGCTCCAGTTTTTGCAACTATCTCTCTTAATATCCATGGAGAGTCTATTATCATACAAGGAAGAAGTAGATTTTCATGGAATGGCTGTCGAGATCGAATTTCTCTAAAGAAAGGAGATCTTAAAGCATCAACTAAAGATTTTTCCTTAATGTTATCTACAGCAAAGTGGGCAAATATACAAGGTTCTACTTCACCTTTATGATTTATATGAAGATATCTTCTACCACCTGCAATACACCCACCTACATAAGGCGCATCATTCCAAAAGTCCATTGGATAAATAGGAAGTTTTCCTCTTATTTTTCTAATGAACTTTCCGTATTCTGCTCTCTGCTCTGGAGTTGGCATTAAAGATGGATCATCGTCTCTACCTACAGGCATATATAGGAAGGTCCATCCAAAGAAGGCTCCTTTATCTGAAAGCCATTGATAAAATTCTGGTCTTGTTACCTTTTCGTAATTATATCTTGTTAAAGTTATAGAATATCCAAAAGGAATTCCTTCTTTCTTTAACATATCCATGGCTTCTACCACTTTAGCATAAACCCCATTTCCTCTTCTCTTGTCAGTTTCTTCCTCATCTCCTTCTATAGAAAGAACAGGTACTACATTTTTACTTTTCCAGAATCTTTCAATGATTTTCTCATTCAATAATGTTGAATTTGTGAAGATTTGAAATACTGAGTTTGGATGCTTATTTACTATATCTAATAGTTTAGGATATACAAAAGGCTCTCCTCCTAAAATTGTATAGAAGTAGCATCCAATATCTTCGCCTTCTCTTATTATTCTATCAACAATCTCAGGAGGAAGATCATCATCTTTTGAATAATTTCCTGCATAACATCCTATGCATCTCAGATTGCATCTCATGGTAGGACTTATGAGAATGGTGTAAGGTGTGGCTATATCTCCAAACTTTTCTCTATTAAGTTTATCATAGTGAATCCAGAAGAATCCAACATTTATAATAACCAATGCTAATATTTTACCTACATATTCAGGATCATAATCAGTAAATACTTTATTAATTAATCTCTGTACATCAGGATTATTGTAAAAATTGTCTTCTACTATTTTAATTATTTTATCTGTTCCTTCATCAGGGCTAAATTTCTTTACAAGATTTATAAGTTGAGGAATTCTTTTTTGGTAATCTTTGGCGACATATCGGAATACTTTCTCGAAAGTCCAACTTGCTGTATGCATCTTTAATTTGGTTAATTCATACATGTTTACACCCCCAAAATAACCAAAATTTTTGATATTATTATAATGCTCTCTTACCTAAAATTCAAATCAATATATAAATTACTCACCCCAATTTTTAATGCCTAAAATATAGAAGAGGATAAATCCTCCTACAATGAGGGTAAAGTAGTGGGTGAGGGTTCTCCAAATTATTATAAATATACCTAAGATATACTTAGGGACATAAGGTGCAAATACCAAAGAAAAGAGTAATTCTGATGCTCCACTTCCTCCTGGAGTGGGAACATAAAATAGTAGAAAGAGAACAGGTATTTGGACTAAAACCATTTCAACCCAGCGTACTTTAAGACCAAAGCCTAAAAGAATAGTGGGAGCAATCAGAAAGTACGTTATCCATGCTAATATGTTTAACAAAATAAATTGAAAGAGAGCAAGTTTTTTATCTTTTAAAAAGCTCCATAGGGTGGAATGAAAATCGTCCACAGTCTTAAATACAATTCTAATTATTTTATAGGGATGAAGGTTTTTTAATAAGGGAAGATTTTTAAATTTTAGCAGTAATCTTGCAATCAATCTTTTTATGGGTCTTGGTTTGTATAAACTTATAAGAAATAATCCAATAATGATCCCTAATAAAACAGCTCCATATTTAATTAAATCTCTAACTATCTTATTAGGAAATAAGTACGAATAAAAATAGATCACAATAGGTGTTGCTACTGCAAAAGTTAAAGTATTTGTCATATACCTCAGGAGGCTAAATGCCGTTGCCTGTCCAAGAGGTATGTTTTTTTTAGAAAGAAGGTACATTTCTAATGGTTCTCCGCCTGCAGACGTGGGTGTTATACCAGATGCAAAGTAATAGGATAGATGAATTTGTAATGCCTCAACAAAACTTATTTTATTACTAAAACTGTTAACTAATGTTTTATATCTTAATGCGGAGATAAACCAACTAAGTATATTTAAAGATATTGCGCAGACTATAGCGGAGAAGTTTATTTTTTTAAGAGCAGTAAAGGTTTTATCTTCGGTTGTAAAGATTAAAAGAATTATAATAACAAGTATGGTTAGACTTATTGAGTATCTCAGTCCTTTTTTCAAAGTACTATTAATATTTTTCATTATTAAACTCCTAAGGTCAAAGAGGGATTTGCGGAAATATATAAATTATCAATTTTCCCCTTTTTGAATAAATAATATCCAGCACTAGCAATCATAGCAGCATTATCAGTACATAAGATTGGAGGAGGCATATATATTTTGAAACCCTCTTCCTTAGATGCCTTATAGAATCTCTCTTGTAGATATTTATTTGCAACTACTCCTCCTGCCAGAACCAATGTGGATATATTAAATTTATTAAGAGCTAAAAGTGCCCTTTCCAGAAGTTCTTCTACAATTCTATGCTGAAAAGAAAATGCTATATCCGCAATAGGTATTGCTTTCCCTTCTTTTTGGAGATTTCTAATTAAGTATAAAACAGAAGTTTTGAGTCCGCTAAAACTTATATCAAGATCTCTATCACATTTTACTTTTGGAAAATCAAAGGTTAATTTCCCATCCTTTGCAACTTTCTCAATAGCAGGACCACCAGGATATTCTAACCCTAATAGTCTTGCTACTTTATCAAAAGCTTCCCCAGCTGCATCATCTAAGGTTTGTCCCAATAATTTATATTTATCATAATCTTCTACTAAAATGAGTTCTGTGTGACCTCCAGAAATTATATAGGAAATAAAAGGAAACTCTGGTGGATCTTCTCTTAAGAAGTTAGCAAATATGTGTCCCACTAAGTGATTTACTCCTATTAAAGGCTTGTTAAGGGCAAGAGATATGGTTTTTGCCATAGTTATACCGACCCATAAAGCTCCAACTAATCCAGGTCCATAGGTGACGCTTATCAGATCTATATCTTTAAATCTAATATGGGCTGAGTCCAAAGCTAATTTTAGGAGAGAATTAATTCTTTCTGCATGGAGACGTGAGGCAATTTCTGGAACTACTCCTCCATAAATTTTGTGTATATCTACCTGGGAAGATATTATGTTTGACAATATTTCTTTACCTTCTTTTACAAGCGCAATACTGGTTTCATCACAAGATGTTTCTATACCTAATACTATCATTGATTATCACCCTCATAGTTTTTTTACCATGACTAAAGCATCTTCCCCATCTTTGTAATACCATTTTCTAATACCAACTTTTTTAAAACCTTTTTTGTAATACAAATTTTGAGCTATTGTATTCGAAACTCTCACTTCCAGAATGATTTCTTTTATATAATTCTGCTCACATAGATTTATTATATAATCCAAAAGTGCTTCACCAATTCCCATCCTTCTATAATCTGGATGTACCGCTATAGCAGTTATTTGGGCTTCTTGAAATATTTGCCATATTCCTATGTATCCTACTATTTTTTCATCTAATAATGCCACAAAATAATGAGCAATTTTATTACTTATAAGTTCTCTTTCAAAACTCTCTTTACTCCATGGGGATGAAAAAGAAAGTCTATTTATTTCATACACATCATCAATATCTTTTAATTCCATGGGGCGAATTTCAATATTTTTTTTGACTTCCATAGATTTTCTCCCAATTAATTTCTGCACTGGATTTTTGTCCATAATAAGGATATAGATCTAAATAGGTTGTTGATTCTCCGTTTTTGAACATTATTAAGCCCAATTCTGCTAATGCTGATCCTTTCAAAGTAGAATGGCAAACTGCAGGCTTTAATTCCTCTGGTAATAAATCTTCCAACTCTTTTGTTATTTCTCCAACTATAAGAATATTACTTGTATAATTAATTTTTTTAATTAACTCATTTTTCTCATAAACCTTTTCAGGCTCTATTTTAGAGAATTCATCCCAATTTTTGTAAATGGATACATGGAATTCATTTTTTCTCGCAGGAATAATACTAAATATCAAACCTGGAAATTTATTCTGATACGCAAGTACATCTAAATAGGTTGGAGCGGAGATTGGTTTTTCGTAAATTTGTGCCAAAGTTTTTATAGTAACTATACCTATTCTTAATCCAGTAAAGGAGCCTGGACCTTTTGTTACCACAAAGAGGTCTATATCCTCTAAGCTCCAATGGCTCTTTGAAAGTAAAGTTTGCAGATTGGGAATAAGCAATTCTCCAAAGGATCTATTGTCTGTAGTATATGAAAGTTCCCAAATCTCTCCTTTATCTTCCCATAAAGTTATATTTGCTTGTTTTGATGCTGTATTAATCGCTAATATTCTCATATATGGAGTTCCCTCAAAAGCTCCTCGTATTTTTCCCCATTAGCTTTAAATATTAATTTTCTTATATTTAATTCTTCATGAAAAAATGTTATCTGTAAATACTCTTCAGGGCATATTTCTAATATTTTCTCTCCCCATTCTACCGCTATAATCTTTGTGCCATTTAAATATTCTTCCCATCCTATGTTTATAAGCTCTAAAGGGGAAGTTAGTCTGTAGGCATCTACATGTATAAAAGGATACTTTCCTTCATATTCTTTTATGATTAAAAAAGAAGGACTTGTTATAGGAATATTAATATCTAAGGCTTTTGCAATTCCTTTTATAAATGTAGTCTTTCCACTCCCTAATTCACCAGTTAGTATTAAGAAAGCTCCAGGTTTTAATTTCTCCCCCAATTTTGCACCTAAATTTATTGTATCTTCAGGAGATAAAGATGTAAAAATTACATTTCCCATGGGTCTCTCGTTATAATAATTTGGTCCCTTTCCTCTCCTGTACCTATTATTGTTACAGGAACTTTTAACTCATTTTCAATATATTTTATGTAATTTTCAGCATTTTGGGAAATTTCTTCTCTGCTTTTTATTTTTGAAAAAGAATCGTTCCAGCCTGGTAAGGTTTCTAAAACAGGCTCACAAGCACTAAGTTCATGCATAGTTGTTGGAAATTCTGTTATTATTTTGCCTTTATATTTATATTCCTTTGCAATTTTTATCTCTTTTAAACCAGTTAGCACATCAATCTTAGTCAGCGCTATATCTGTGAAAGAGTTTATTCTATTTGCGTATTTTAAGGCAGGTATGTCAAGCCATCCTATCCTCCTTGGTCTTCTTGTAACTGTGCCAAATTCTCTACCTTTTTCCCTAATATAATCCGCTAACTCTCCGAAGATTTCGCTTGGAAAGGGTCCTTCTCCAACTCTTGATGTATATGCCTTTACAACTCCTATAATCTTATTAATTTTTGTAGGACTTACTCCAGCTCCTACGCAAACACTTCCTGAAATAGTATTTGATGAGGTGACATAAGGATAGGTCCCAAAGTTTACATCAAGTAAAGTGCCTTGTGCTCCCTCAAATAATACTTTGTACCCATTGTCAATATATTGATTAATCAATAATGATGTATCCGTTACACTTATATTTCTTTTTGAAATCTCTTCAAAAGTAGAAAATTGTGAGGATAGTACTTCCTCTAAAGGAGGAAAGGGAAATTCTGAGGATAGAATCTGCTTTTTAAGGGAGTAAATATCTCTTAATTTTTCAGCAAAAACATTTTTATCTAAGATATCTCCTAAGAATATTGCCTCTCGAGAAACCTTATCTGTGTAAGCTGGGCCAATTCCTCTTGCTGTAGTACCAATCTTTTTACTGCCTCTTTTCTCCTCAATAAATTTATCCATTTCAATATGATATGGCAGTATTAAAGTGGCTTGACTACTTAGATATAGCTTGTTAATCTTAACCCCCAATTTTTCTACCTCTTTAATCTCTTCCAGCAGTGCATTTAGGTTTATTACTACTCCATTAGCAATAACATTTACTGTACTTTCTGAAATAATCCCAGAGGGAAGAAGTCTAAATTTGAAGGTTTTACCGTTAACAACTACAGTATGACCTGCATTATTTCCTCCATTAAATCGAACTACCATATCCGCCTTCTGGGCAATATAGTCTATTATTTTGCCTTTACCTTCATCTCCCCATTGAGCTCCTACAATTACCAAGGTTTTGTATTTATTCATATTCACCTCCCACATATCTTTCTATCTCTTTTTTAAGTTCGTCCCTGGATTTATTTATTCTTGCAACCCCAGTTTTTATGGCAGTTTCTGCAACTCTTAAGGCTACAGCAGGGACAACTCTCTTATCTAATGGAGATGGGATGAAATAATCTTCTGTAGGATTTTCTATTAATTCTGAAATAGCAAAGGAAGCGGAGATTTTCATCTCTAAGTTTATATCTCTTGCTCTTACTAACAAAGCACCACGGAATACTCCTGGAAAAGCAAGAAGATTATTTATTTGATTTGGATAATCAGATCTTCCGGTACCAATAATCTTTACTCCCTCTTTTTTAGCCTCTTCTGGCATTATTTCAGGAATTGGATTTGCCATAGCAAAAATTATTGGATTTTTATTCATTTTTCGAATCATTTCTCTTGTTACTAAATTTCCTTGGGAGACTCCAATGAGTACATCTTTTCCTTCTAACGCCTTTTCTAAATCTCCAGATATGCCTTCAGGATTTGTTTTTAAAGCAAACTTTTCTTTTTCTTCATTCATCCCTTCTTTTCTGCCAGGATAAATTATGCCATGTTTATCTACAATTTTGACCTCTTTTGCTCCCATATGAAGAAGCATGTCCGCTATAGCAAGCCCTGCTGCTCCAGCTCCTATTATTACTATACCAATTTCATCTATTCTTGAACCTCTAATTTTTAAAGCATTTAGTAATCCTGCTAAAGTGACTATTGCTGTCCCATGCTGATCATCATGGAAAACAGGAATATCTAATAACTTTTTTAGTTCTCTTTCAATATAAAAGCACCTTGGTGCGGAAATATCTTCTAAGTTTATTCCACCGAAAACAGGAGATAGTAAATATATAGTTTCTATAATTTTTTCTGGATCTTGGGTATTGAGACAAATAGGGAAAGCATCTATACCTGCAAATTTTTTAAATAATATTGCCTTTCCTTCCATAACTGGAATTGCAGAAAGAGGACCAATGTTCCCTAAACCTAATACTGCAGATCCATCACTTACAACTGCAACTGAGTTTGATTTAATTGTTAAATCGTAAACATTATTTGGATCTTCGTAAATTTTTTTGCAAACCTCTGCAACTCCAGGAGTATAAGCTAAAGATAGATCTTTTTTATCTTTTAGTGGAACCTTACTTTTGATCTCTAATTTGCCACAGAATTTCTTATGTAAGTCTATAGCTAATTTATTTAACTCCTCCATTGAAACTCTCCTTTTTCATTCAGGTATTATACAAATATGAACTTCTTTTAGTTGTTGTTCATCAACTTCTGATGGTGCTCCTGTTAGTGGGCATGTACCACTCTGGGTTTTTGGAAAAGCTATCACATCTCTTAAGGAAGTGGAATTGGTTAATATTGCAACAATTCTGTCTAAACCTAAGGCAATCCCTCCGTGAGGTGGTGCTCCATACTCAAAGGCTTCTAATAGAAATCCAAATCTTTTTTCTATATCTTCTTTAGAAAGTTGTAAAATTCTAAATATTTTTTCTTGAATATCCCTTTTATGGATTCTAATGCTTCCACTTCCAAGCTCTACTCCATTTAAAACAAGATCATAGCATTCCGCTCTCACTTTTAATGGATCTTTATCCAATAATTCTAAATCCTCTGCTTTAGGTGATGTAAAGGGATGGTGTTCTGCTGTAATCCTTCCTGTTTCCTTTTCTAATTCGAAAAGAGGAAAGTCCACAACCCAGAGGAAATGTAAGCCCTCTTTAGGAGGGATATTAAACATATCACAAATATCTAATCTGATTCTTCCTAAGATTTTCAATATTTCTTCATCTTCTCCTGCAATAGCAATTATAGATCCTCCCTCTTGAGAGGGTAATAGCTCTTTAATTTTGTATTTGAACTCCTCATCTATATACTTGTTTATAGAGGAGCGAATGTCTTCTTGATAAGTAAGCCATATGATTCCATTAGCTCCATAGCTTTTAGCTTTTTCTTCTAATATCTCCCATTCTTTACGAGAAGGCTTGATATTCTTTAGAATGATTCCTCTAATTTTCCCATTTTTTGCAAGAGTATCTTGTATAAAGTTTAGCTTAACATCTTTAAAGATTTCTGTGAGATCTGAAATGGTTAGATCGTATCTTAAATCTGGTTTGTCACTCCCATATTTTTCCATTGCTTCTTTATAGGTTATTTTAGGGAATGGCGTCTCTATTTTTATATTTAAAACATTATAGAGCACATTAGAGAATAACTCTTCTATAAGATTAAAAATATCTTCTTTTTCAACGAATGACATTTCTAAATCAAGTTGTGTAAATTCAGGCTGTCTATCCGCTCTTAAATCTTCATCTCTAAAACAGCGAGCAATCTGAAAATATTTATCAAAACCAGCAACCATTAATAGTTGTTTGAACAATTGAGGAGATTGTGGGAGTGCATAAAACTTTCCTGGCTGAAGTCTACTCGGTATTATAAAATCTCTTGCCCCTTCCGGAGTACTAACTATTAGATTGGGAGTTTCAACCTCTATAAATCCTTTGCTATCTAAAAACTTTCTGATCTCCAAAAATAACTTATGTCTTATGGCAAAGTTTCTATACATCTTTTCTCTTCTTAGATCTAAATATCTGTATTTTAGCCTAATGTTTTCATCAATTTCTTTGTTATCCCAAAGGTTAAAAGGTAGAGGTTTAGAAGGGTTTTCTACTTCTATTTTGTAAACTTCTACCTCAATATCACCAGTCTTGATTTTTGGGTTTTTCATCCCTTCCGGTCTTTCTTTAACGACCCCTTCTATACTAATAACCCACTCTAAGCCTAAGTTATCCGCAATATCATAAGTTTCTTTTGAGATAGAAGGATCTACTACAAGCTGTACAATTCCACTTCTATCTCTTAAATCAATGAAAATTATGCCTCCATGATGTCTTATCCTATGTACCCAACCTGAAAGATAAACTTTCTTTCCTACATATGATAAGTTAATCTCACCGCAATAATTAGTTCTTTTCAAGTCCATTTCCCACCCTTCTTTTGAAAAATCTTTGTAATTATAACATATCTTTTATCTCTTTAATTATGCCATTATAATTTATAAGTTTTTCTTCGCCAGACAAAAGATCTTTTATCTTTAACTTACCATTCTTAATCTGATCATCAATAAAAACAACTATTCTTGCACCC
The DNA here is from genome assembly GCA_002878375.1 of Dictyoglomus sp. NZ13-RE01. Taxonomy (NCBI): domain Bacteria; kingdom Pseudomonadati; phylum Dictyoglomota; class Dictyoglomia; order Dictyoglomales; family Dictyoglomaceae; genus Dictyoglomus; species Dictyoglomus sp. NZ13-RE01. The sequence goes on along the minus strand of NIRF01000003.1, from coordinate 17,608 downwards.
AACTTATCCGCCATTTTTAACTGATTTTTTAAAGAGAGAGAAGGTATACCTAATTCAATTCTGAATTCGTTTTTCAAGTTTTTTGATAGCTCTATAAGGGAATTAATAAAGTTTTCGTCTACTATTGCAAAGTAAATAAGAGGTTTTTCATTTTTTATTTGGTAGTTTGATTTTGATAATAATAAAATTAATCTCTCCATACCTAATGCAAATCCAAGACCTGGAATAGATGGTCCCCCATAAGTTTCTACTAAATTATCGTATCTTCCACCCCCAACAATGGCATTTTGTGATCCTAAAAGATTAGTTGTTATTTCAAATACAGTTTTGGTATAGTAATCTAATCCTCTTACTAATTTGGGATTTAATTTAAAATTAATATTGGCAATTCTTAAATAATTTTTTACTTTATCAAAATGATTTATACAATCATCACAAAGATAATCCAAGGAGGATGGAGCATTTTCTTTTAAACTCTCCATATACTCTTCCTTTGAATCTAATAATCTTAGTGGATTTTTTTCAAGTCTTTCTCTATCCACATCTGAGAGCATATCTTTGTATTTTGTAAAGTAGTTAATAAGAGCCTTTCTATAGTTTGGTCGACATTTATCACATCCTAAGGAGTTTAACTCAACCTCAACGTTAGGAAGATTTAGTTTTTGCAAGAACTCTACAGCCACATTTATAACTTCAAAATCTGCTATAGGATCTGCAATACCTAAAACCTCAACTCCTAATTGGTGGAATTGTCTATATCTTCCTGCTTGTGGTCTTTCATATCTAAACATAGGTCCAATATAATATACTTTCCAAGGTATATTTTGGGCATATACCTTTTGCATTAAATATGCTCTTACAACACCTGGTGTTCCTTCTGGTCTTAGTGTCAGCGATCTGCCCTTTTTATCATAGAATGTATACATCTCTTTTGTTACAATATCTGTTGTTTCTCCTGTTCCTTTAATAAACAATTCTGTAAATTCAAATATGGGTGTTCTTATCTCTTGAAAATTATAGCTTTCAAATAAATTCCTGGCTAAGTTCTCAATATATTGCCAAAGTCTTGATTCTTGAGGGAGTATATCTTGAACTCCCCTTGGTAGTCCAAGATTTTTCATTTCTGCCTCCTTGGTCTTTTTAGATCTTCAGAATCAATAATTAAAGTAACAGGACCATCATTTGATAATTCAACATTCATATAAGCTTGAAAAATTCCAGTTTTTACTCTCTCTCCCTTTTCAGAAAGATAATTTATAAATTTTTCGTATAGATCTTTTGCTCTTTCAGGTGGTGCAGCTGAGGAAAAGCTTGGTCTTCTTCCTTTTCTACAATCTCCATAAAGTGTAAATTGTGACACCACCATTATCTCTCCATTTATATCTTGAAGGGATAGATTCATAAGGTGGTTCTCATCATCAAAAATTCTTAGATTTCTTATCTTCTCTGCTAATAAATAGACATCGTCTTCTTTATCATCGTTCCCAATACCTAACAATATTAGGAGACCTTTATCTATTTTACTTATAAGTTTTCCATCAACATATACCTTAGCATAATTTACTCTCTGAATTACGCATCTCATTATATTTTTACCATTCTTCTGACATTTATTATGTCACTTAGTTGGGATATTTCTTCCATAAGATATTTGAAAATTGTGTCGTTGTCAATCTCAACTACAACTTTTATATGGGCTATCCCATCTTTTACTTTTGTAGATAAATCTATTATATTTATTTTGGCTTGTGATATTTTATCCGTTATATCTCTTAGTAAACCTACTCTATCTATGGCATCTATTTCTAATCCTACCTTAAAAGGACCCCTTAAGGTTCTTTCCATTGATACTTCTACAATTCTTTCGGGGAATTTTTTCCTCAAATTTTTAATATTGGGGCAGTCCTCTCGGTGAATAACAATGCCTTTTCCTTTGCTAATATAACCCAATACTTTATCCCCTGGAATTGGTTTACAGCATTCTGCTAATCTAATCATAAGATTATCTAAACCATCTACATTTATATCTAAGATTTTGGAAGGTGTTTTTGGGGGTATGATTATAGTTCTTTCCTCTTGATATTCTCTTCTTAGTCTATCAAAGATTTTTTGAGGAGTTATTTCCCCTGATCCTACTGCAGCAAGGAACGATGATACATCTTTTTCTTTAAAACCTAATTCCTGTAAAATGTTTTTTAAATATTCGCTTTCTAATAATTCATTTAAAGATATATTTTCTTTCTTATTTAATAGCTTCTTAACCCAATCTTCATTTCTTTTTAGTTCCTCTTCAAGAGCTTTCTTCCCCTCTTCAATTCTTTCTTCTCTTAATAATTTTTTAAAATATTGTTTTATTTTGGTTTTGGCTTGGGATGTTTTTACAATATTTAACCAATCTCTACTTGGTTTTCCTTCCTCTTTACTGGTTATTATTTCTACTATATCTCCATTTTGTAAAACATAATCAAGCGGTACAATCTTACCATTTACTTTTGCTTGCTTACATCTATGTCCTATTTCTGTATGGATGGCATATGCAAAATCTATAGGAGTAGATCCTTGAGGTAAAGAAATAATCTCTCCTTTTGGAGTAAATACATAGATTTCTTTTCCAAATAAATCGTTCTTTACTAACTCAACAAATACATCCGATGGGAGATCTTTTTGCCATTCTAATATTTGTCTTAGCCATGACAATTTGAGTTCAAAATAATCAATTTGTTTCATATCTTCTTTATATCTCCAGTGAGCAGCAACTCCATATTCTGCAATTCTATGCATCTCCCATGTCCTGATCTGAATTTCTAATGGTTTACCATTTTCACCAATAACAGTGGTATGTAGGGATTGATAATTATTGCTTTTCTTATTTGCGATATAATCTTTAAATCTTCCAGGAATTGGTACCCATATATTATGCACTATTCCTAAAACTTCATAGCATTCTTTTACTTCATTAACAATAATTCTTATGCCAAGGAGATCATACATCTCTTCAATATCAATATTTTTCTTCTCCATTTTTTGATATATACTGTATAAGTGTTTAGCTCTGCCTGTAACCTCCGCTTTAATATTTGCTTCTTCTAAAGCTTTTTTGATTTTTTCAATAGCTTTTTGTACTGATTCTTCTCTTTCTTTTCTTGTTTCAGTAACTTTTCGTGCAATTTCTCTATATTTTTCAGGCTCTAAGAATTTAAAAGCCAAATCCTCCAATTGCCATTTTATTTCCCAAACTCCTAATCTGTGAGCAAGGGGAGCATATATTTCTAATGTTTCTTTGGCTATTCTTTTTTGCTTTTCAGGATCATGAAACTCAAGAGTACGCATATTATGTAGTCTGTCTGCAAGCTTTATAATAACTACCCTTACATCATTTGCTATTGATAAGAACATTTTTTTAATATTTTTAGCTCTATAGAAATCTGCGGGAAATTCTTTAGGGTAGAAATTTAATTTTTCTAATTTGGTTACAGATTCTACTAATGATAAAACATCACTGTTAAATTCTTTTTCAATCGTTTCTGGAGTTACGTCTGTATCTTCAAGAACATCATGAAGCAAACCAGCTATAACACTATTTTCATCCATTCCTAAATCTATGAGAATTTTGGCTACTTCTAAAGGGTGAATTATGTATGGATCTCCAGATTTTCTAAATTGACCAGCATGGGCTTTTTGGGCAAAACGGAAGGCTTTCTCCAAGTTTTCTATTGAATACTTGTTAGTATCTGAGATTTTATTTATTAACTCCCTAAATAACTCTTCTTCTATATTTATCAATTTTTCAACTGCCATATTTTTTTGTTTAATATTATAACAGAAAAAAGTAAAATAGTTTATGATATAATTTAATTGGGGAGGTGAGATAAATGGAGAGTAATATGGAAGAATTATCAGAAGAAAAGTTAGAGGATGTTAAAGAGAAATTTATAGTTTCGTTAAAAGATTTAGAGAAGAAAACTATTAAATTATATGGCATTCCAACAGGGGTTGAAGGGCTCGATGATTTATTTTTTACAACAAGAATTGTCAATGGAAAGCCTCATAAGGAAAGTTTAAAAGGATATCCAGCTTATTCTGTTATTAACCTTACAGGCATTTCTGATACAGGTAAAAGCTTGATGGTTGAGCAATTTACCGTTAAGCAGGCATCCTTAGGAAATTCTGTCTTGTTTATTACTGTTGAGTCTCCAGCACCTTTTATTGCCTTATCTTTAAGAGAAAGAGCTAAAGCAATGGGTATAAATTATGAAAATATTGAAGACAAGATATTTATAATTGATGCAAGTACTAATTCTGAATTAAGGGAAAGTTTTTTAACTTTACAAAAAACTATAATTTCAGCAATTAAAGATTATAATATAAAATGCACAGTTATAGACTCAATAACTGGGTTTTTTGAAGAAAAGGAGATGTTGGCAAGAGGGGTTGTAAGAAGATTTTTTAATCTGATGAAAAAGTGGCACCAAACTGCTATTTTTGTTTCTCAAAAGAGATCGGGACATGAGGAACTATCTGCTGAAGCAGCAGGAGGATATGCAGTCTCCCATATCGTAGATTGTTCTATAGTTCTTACTAAGTATGTTATAACTAAAAAGTATGAGGAGAGCATATTCAAGAAGCCAATAGGTGAAATTGTACGCTTATTTAGGATTGATGGATGTAGATTGTGCGGACATGATACGTCAACTCGCATCATGGAAATATCAGAGACTGGACTTGTTAAAATAGGACCTCCTTTGAGTAAATTATCAAGTGGTAGTAAAGTCGAGGTGACGGAAGAATGAGAGAAATATCACCTAAGAAGGTTAATATTGACGAACTTGCTATGAAAGTCTTTTTGAAGACGTTAGAGATAGCAGGCGGTCCAAGAAAGTTAATTGAGCTTAGAAATTTGACATGGGTTCCATCTCTTCTTTCTGCTTCTTATGCGATTGTACTACATGAGGAAGAGAAGAAGACTTCTGATGAAATTGCAAGTTTTTTGGGAATTGGTAAGCAAAGTGTTAGGAACATGTTAAGAGCAGATGTTGAAGCTGTAAAGAAGCGACTAAGTGAAGGGTTTTCGGAGAATGAAAAGATAGAAACCCATGTGGCTGGAGCCTTAGCTAAATTAGCTTATGAGGAGATAAAGAAGGAGATGGGGGATACTCTTTAGTATCCCCCTATCTTTAATTACAATATAATAGCCAAACCAATTGAGGCTAAGATTCCAAGTATACCTCCAAAATAAAAAGGAGCAGAAGCCCCTAAGTAAGACCATAGCAAACCTGCAATCAGTGATGCTGGGAAAAGTCCTACGCCTACTAAGGTTGCATGTAATCCAATGGTGGTTGCTCTAATATCAGGGGATGCCAAATCAGAGATTAAAGCCTTCTCAACGCCTTCAGTGAATGCTATGTATAATCCGTAAAGAAAGAATAGTCCCCATAAAGTATTAACACTTTTTGCAACAGCAAAACCTAAATAAACTAAACCATAAAATAAGTACCCAAAAATTAATAGCCTCTTTCTTCCGATTTTATCAGAAAGGTATCCTGCAGGATAGGAAAATAGCGCATAAATAATGTTATAAAATAGATATAAAGTTAAAACTTGGATTAAATCTCCTCCTAAATCTCTTGTCCTTAAAAGTAGGAATTGATTGGAGGAATTTCCAAGGGTGAAAAGAAAAGAAAAAATTAAGAAGGATTTCAGTTTACGATCAAGCCTTTTCCATTCAAAACGAGGTGCATTTTTATTTGATGATGATACTTTGCCTGTCTCTTTTAGAAGAAATAAAACTGCTACTCCTAAAAAGGCTGGAATTAGACTATATAAGATTACCTTTTTAAATATAGGAATATAGTTTTTAAGATCTAATGTCTCAGAAAAGGAGAAATTTTTTATTATAAGTATGGCAATTAATACTCCTAAGGTTGCTCCTAAAGTGTCCATAGCTCTGTGAAGACCAAAAGATTTTCCTCTTTCTTTCTCTTTTGAGGATTCAGCAATTAGGGCATCTCTTGGGGCTGTTCTTATTCCTTTTCCAAACCTATCGATAAATCTGCCTGTAAAGATCCAGACCCAATTTTGGGCGACGTAAAGAAAAATTTTCCCGATGAAAGAAAAGGAATAGCCTAAAATAGCAAGAGGCTTTCTTTTCTTTATTTTGTCAGAAATATATCCTGAGTATACCTTTAATAGAGAAGCAAGACTTTCTGCTATCCCTTCAATTAATCCTAAAATAGCAGGTCCAGCACCTAATGCGGACAGATAAAAAGATATTAAGGGGTAAAACATTTCAGTACTTATATCGGTGAAGAAACTTCCAAGTCCGGCTATGATAACATTCCACATTTAAAAAACCTCCTTTACTTTTTGATATGTTTAATGTTAAATAACATTATACTACTTTTTTATTGAAGGAGGATAAACTATGGATTTATCAAATTTTTTATTAGCCTTTCTAACAATATTTTTGGCAGAATTGGGAGATAAGACTCAACTTGCAGTTATCTCTTTGTCTGTAAAAACAAAATCTCCTCTTGCTATTTTCTTAGGAGCTTCATTGGCATTATCTTTATTAAGTTTCTTAGGGGCTTATTTAGGAGACTTCCTTGTAAGATATATACTAAGAGATTTGATTGAAAAAATTGCAGGTCTTTTATTTATAATTATTGGAATTTTTATGATTATAAAGAAAAATTGATTTTTTTTGTAATTTTTCTTAGATTTTCTTTTATTTTCTCTAAGTTTTATAACTTGTTTTTAGGAAATTGTATTATATAATGAAACTTTGTCTAAACTTAAAGGAGGATAAAAAAATCTAAGAAAAAATAAGGAGTTTAGGGATATGATGGAGAAGGAATTCAAAAAGGAGATTTTTTGGTCTCAAAGACTTAGTGTAAATAACCTACCTAACTTGTTAAAAATTCAGTATGAATCTTTTGAATGGTTTTTAAAGGAAGGATTAAGAGAAGTTTTAGAGGAGTTTAACCCTATAGAGTCCTCAAGACAGGGACTTTCTTTGGAATTTTTAACAGGTCCTGACAATATAAAAATTTATGATCCTGTAAAATCTCCTGAGGAGTGTTTGGAAAAAGGTTTAACTTATGAATCTCCTTTATATGTAGATGTAAAATTGACTAAAAAAGATGTTGATAATCATATTACTCAGCCTGTATTTTTTGGAAACATACCAAGGATGACTGAAAGAGCAACCTTTATTATTAATGGGACAGAAAGGGTAATTGTAAATCAAATAACAAGGTCTCCAGGAGTTTATTTCCAAGAAGAAGGACATAGTGTTATAGCTACGTTAATACCTACAAGGGGCGGATGGATAGAATTTGAAATAGATGGAAATGGACTAATGTATATCCATCCAAATGGAATGAAAAAATTCCTCTTGTCTTTATTATTAAAGGCATTAGGGTATGATCTTGAATTCTTTAGAAATCTTATGGATGAAGATGATTTAAAGTATTTGAAGGACACTTTTGAAAAAGACGGTGGGCTTTCCAGAACGGAGGCAATTTTTGAAACTTGTGCTCGTTTAAGACCAAGTGATGTTCCCAGTAAGGAGAAAGATGCATTAGATATTATTAGACAGCTTTTATTTGATGAGAAGAGATATAATTTAGGAAGGGTAGGAAGATATAAACTAAATCAAAAACTTAAGCTGAATATTTCTTTAGATAATCATGCTTTCACAGAGGAAGATCTTATTAATATTGTAATTCACCTTATTAGAGTGAAAAACGGAAAAGAGGAAGAGGATGATATAGATCATTTAGGCAATAGAAGAATAAGATCCGTAGGTGAGCTTTTGCAAATGCAATTTAGAGCTGGACTTGCAAGGGTGGAGAAAATAATTAAGGAGAGAATGGCTCTGCAAGGTCCTGAGGAATCAACACCCCAAAATTTAGTTAGTACTCGTCCGTTAAATTCCGCTATTAAAGAGTTCTTTAATAGGAATCCTCTCTCACAATTTATGGATCAAACAAACCCTCTATCTGAATTAGCTCATAAGAGAAGAATTAGTGCTTTAGGGCCTGGTGGGTTAACAAGAGAAAGAGCAAGTTTTGAGGTAAGGGACATCCATCCATCCTACTATGGAAGGGTTTGTCCTATTGAAACACCAGAAGGTCCAAATGCTGGCTTAATTAACTACTTAGCTACGTTGGCTATTGTTGATGAATATGGGTTTTTAAGAACACCATATTTTAAAGTGGTTAATGGTAAAGTTACAGATCAGATAGAATATCTTTCTGCATCTGAGGAGGAAAATTATACAATTGCATCTTTTGATGTACATTTAAATGAAAATTATGAGATTACTGATAAATTAGTTAATGCTCGGAGAAAAGGTAAATTTATACTATGTACACCTAAGGAAGTTCAATATATTGGGGTTTCACCTTATCAAACTGTTAGTGTTTCTACAGCATTAATTCCATTCTTGGAACATGATGATGCAAACAGGGCATTGATGGGCGCAAACATGCAAAGACAGGCCGTGCCATTAATTAATACGGAACCTCCGCTTGTTGGTACTGGTATAGAAGAAACTGTTGCAAGAAATACTGGTGTTCTTGTAATTTCAGATGTTGATGGCGTAGTTAAAAAAGTAACTTCAGATGAGATTGTAGTAGAAACAGATGATAAAAATATTAAGACTTTCCACTTAGTAAAATACAGAAGAACAAACCAGGGTACCTGTTGGAATCAAAAACCCATTGTAAAAGAGGGTCAAAGGATTAAGAAAGGTGATGTACTCGCGGATGGATCTGCTACATCTAATGGGTCTTTAGCTTTAGGAAGGAATGTATTAGTTGCCTTCTTGCCATGGAGTGGATACAATTACGAGGATGCAATAATAATAAGTGAGAGATTAGTGAAAGAAGATATTTTTACCTCTATTCATATTGAAGAGTATGAGGTTAGAGCAAGGGATACAAAATTAGGACCAGAAGAAATTACAAGGGATATTCCTAATATTAGCGAAGATGCCATAAGATACTTAGACAAAGACGGCATCATTATGATAGGAGCAGAGGTTGGTCCCAATGATATATTAGTTGGGAAGGTTACACCAAAAGGAGAAACAGAGCTAACTCCTGAAGAAAGGCTTTTGAGAGCAATATTTGGTGAGAAATCTAAAGAAATAAGAGATACTTCTCTAAGAATGCCTCATGGTGAGTGGGGTAAGGTTATTGATGTGCAAGTTTTAACCAGGGATAAGGACGAACTTCCTCCAGGAGTAAATAAAATTGTTAAGGTAAAGGTAGCTCAAATTAGAAAAATATCTGTAGGTGACAAGTTGGCAGGTAGACATGGAAATAAGGGAGTAATTGCAACAATTCTTCCTGAAGAGGATATGCCGTACTTAGCGGACGGAACACCAGTAGATATTATTCTCAATCCATTAGGAGTTCCATCAAGAATGAATGTAGGACAAATATTAGAAACTCATTTAGGGTGGGCTGCTAAAGAATTAGGGATTTATGCAATTGTTCCACCCTTCGATGAGGTGATAGAGGAAAATAGATCTGCAAAGTTAGTAAAGGAGATGTTAAGAAAAGCAGGATTGCCTGAAGACGGTAAAGTCACATTATATGATGGTAGAACAGGTGAACCTTTTGATCAGAAGGTTACTGTAGGATATATGTATATAATGAAACTAATTCATTTGGCTGACGATAAGATTCATGCTCGTTCCGTTGGACCTTACTCTTTGGTTACACAACAGCCTCTTGGAGGTAGAGCGCAGTTTGGTGGACAAAGATTCGGTGAAATGGAAGTTTGGGCTCTTGAGGCTTTTGGTGCAGCTCATACCTTAGAGGAAATGCTTACTTATAAATCTGATGATATTAAAGGAAGAACTGAGGTTTATAATGCTATTGTTAATGGTTCTAATATTAAAGAACCTGGAATTCCCGAGTCCTTTAAAGTATTAGTAAGGGAATTGCAAGGTTTAGGTATTAAAGTAGTTGCATATATAGGTGGAAGACAAATCAATCTATACAAAACAGAGGATGATTCTTAAAGAAAAGGGGGAGATTTTATCTTGAAGATAAAAGACTTTGATAAATTAGTTTTTAGTCTTGCTTCTCCAGAAGATATATTGAGCTGGTCTTACGGAGAGGTTAAAAAGCCAGAAACTATTAACTATAGAACTTTAAGACCTGAGAGAGATGGCTTGTTCTGTGAAAAGATTTTTGGTCCTGTAAAGGACTATGAATGTCATTGTGGAAAATATAAGGGGCAGAAATATGAGGGTATTACATGTGACCGATGTGGTGTGACTGTTACAAGAAGCTCTGTGAGAAGAGAAAGAATGGGACACATAAAATTGGCAGTCCCTGTGGTTCACATATGGTATTTCAAAAATGTACCTAATTATATTGCTCTTCTTCTAAATATAAGTAGTAAATCTTTAGAAGAGGTCATATATTTCCATAGTTACATTGTTTTAGATCCAGAAGATACGGAACTTCAAAAGATGCAGACACTAACAGAAGAGGAATATGAACAGGCCCTCAAAAAGTATGGTAACTCCTTTAGAGTAGGGATGGGGGCTGAGGCTATAAAATATTTGTTAAGGGAACTGGATTTGGAAAAACTTTCTTTTGAATTAAAGAAACAGATTAATGAGGTTCAAGGACAAAAAAAGGCAAAACTAATAAAAAGACTCGAAATTGTTGAAAGTTTCAGACTGTCTGGAAATAAACCAGAATGGATGGTATTGGAAGTGCTACCTGTAATACCTCCTGATCTAAGACCTATGGTAGAGCTTGAAGGAGGAAAATTTGCAACCTCTGATTTAAATGACTTATATAGAAGGGTAATAAATAGAAACAATCGCTTACAGAAATTGTTAGAAATTAATGCTCCTGAAATTATTGTAAGGAATGAAAAAAGAATGTTGCAAGAAGCTGTTGATGCGCTTATTGATAATGGAAGAAGGGGTAAACCAGTAACTAATGCAAGTGGCAGAGCATTAAGATCGCTTTCCGATATATTAGAAGGAAAACAAGGTAGATTTAGACAAAATCTCCTTGGAAAGAGAGTAGATTATTCTGGAAGAGCTGTTATTGTGGTTGGTCCCGATTTAAAGTTGCATGAATGTGGGCTGCCAAAGAAAATGGCTTTGGAACTTTTTAAACCATTTGTTATCAATAAGCTCATTGAGAAAGGTTTTGCAGCAAATGTTAAAAACGCAAAGAAGAAAGTAGAGAGAGAAAGTTCAGAGGTTTGGGACGTATTAGATGAGGTTATTAGTGAAAAATTAGTTCTTTTAAATAGAGCTCCAACCCTTCATAGGGTAAGTATTCAAGCATTTAAACCTAAATTGATTGATGGAAATGCTATACAATTACATCCTTTGGTATGTCCTCCATTTAATGCTGATTTTGATGGAGACCAGATGGCTGTACACGTTCCATTATCAACTGAAGCACAAACCGAAGCTCGAATTTTAATGTTATCATCTTATAACTTGATATCTCCTGCTCATGGAAAACCATTAACGCTTCCTGCTCAAGATATTGTTATTGGTTTATATTATTTAACTCTTAATGTGCCTGGAGCAAAAGGGGAAGGACGAATATTCTCAACTCCTGAAGAAGTACTAATGGCTTTGGAAAATAAGGAAATAGATATGCATGCAAGGATTAAAGTATATGCAAAAAGCATGGAAGAAACTTATCAAGTAAGTTTTGGAGAAGAAAAACTTGTGGAAACTACTGCAGGTAGGATCATACTAAATGAGATAGTTCCTCAAAAACTTAGGTATTACAATGGAACTTTGAATAGAAAAGAGATAAGAAAAATTGTTGAGAAATGCTTCCAAGAATATGGATGGACTAAAACTGCAGAATTTCTTGATGAACTGAAGGCAATTGGATTTAAGTATGCAACCAAAGCAGGAGTTAGCTTTTCTATTGTAGATATAGAGATTCCTTCAGAGGCAAAGGAGAGAGTAATAAATAAGGCGGAAGAGGAATCTGAGAGATTACAAAGAGCTTATGAGTCTGGAAAATACACAGAGGAAGAAAGATACAATAGAAGTATTGAAATATGGAGTAAGGCAAGCGAAGAAGTAAAAGAAATAATGTTGTCTAATTTTGACTTACTAAATTCTGTTTACATGATGGCATTTTCTGGTGCAAGAGGTAATGTTGATCAGGTTAGACAATTAGCTGCGATGAGAGGATTAATGGCAGATCCATCTGGAAGAATAATGGATATTCCAATTAAATCAAGCTTCTATGAGGGATTAACTGTATCAGAACACTTTATTTCATCCTATGGGGCAAGAAAGGGTGTTGTTGATACTGCTTTAAGAACCTCTGATTCTGGTTATTTAACCAGAAGATTAGTGGATGTGGCACAAAGTCTTGTAATTAGAATGGATGATTGTGGTACTGATGATGGAATATATGTGGAAGCTTTAGTAGATGAAGGTAGAGTATTATTGTCTTTAAAGGATAGAATTATAGGTAGGTTTGCTGCTGAAGATGTATATTCTCCATCTGGTGAATTATTAGTAAGGAAAAATGAATATATTAGTGTAGAGAAGGCGAAAGAGATAGAAAAGGCTGGAGTACAAAGGGTAAAAATTCGTTCTCCAATGACCTGTAAGGCAGAGAAAGGTATTTGCCAGAAGTGTTATGGTGAAGATTTATCTACCCACAGATTAGTTAATATTGGAGAAGCAGTTGGTATTATAGCTGCTCAGTCTATTGGTGAGCCAGGAACTCAGTTAACAATGAGAACATTCCATACAGGTGGAGTTGCTCTCACTTCTCTAAACTACAAATTGATAAAAGCAAAAATTTCTGGAAAAGTTTTGATTGATGAATCCGCATTAAGGATATATAGAAAGAAAGATATATTAGGTATTGAGCACAATATTGCAAGAAACAATGGAAAGATCATTCTACAGAATGGAAACGAAAAGAGAGAAGTAGATATACCTTTTGGAGCTATGATTAATGTGGAGAATAATGAAGAAATTATAAAAGGAACAGTATTAGCATCGTTAGATCCTGCATTAAGATATTTGCGTTCACCTTACAGTGGGAAGATTGTGGAAGTGATTAAGGAAAAGGATGAAGTAGATAGAAAGTTTTATCTCAATTTGATCAGATATGAAGAGGGGCTTGAGAAGGCTGAAGTAAGTTTGGTGGAAGAAACACTTCCTTCTTCATACAAAGTAATCTTAGAGAGTAAAGATGGTATTAGGAAAGAGTTTTACATCCCTCAAGGCTCTTACCTCCTTTTTGATATTGGAGATGAGATCTCTGAGGGTGATGTAGTAGCGGAATTTGATAGAGAGAATTTGAAGATTCAATCTTGTTCAAAAGGGAAAGTGGTTAGGATTGACGATTCTAAGGGAGAAATTATTGAGAAAGTAGTCGCAACAGGTGAGGCATATATTTATGTTCAAACATATAATGGAGAAGAAATCTATAGAATTCCAAGAGGATTGAGATTAAATGTAGAAGAAGGAGAGGAAGTAGAGTTCAAAACTGTTCTTGCATATTACCCCAGTTACATGCAAAAAACTGCTAAAACAGAAGATATTATTCAAGGTTTACCAAGAGTTGAGGAACTTTTTGAGGCAAGAAAGCCTAAAGGAAGATCTATTATCGCACCAATAAGTGGAATTGTAAGGATTGTAAGAACAAAGACAGGAGAAAAAATAGTAATTGAAGGACAAGAAGAAAAAAGAGATATCATACTTCCTGCTGGAGCTCAACTTCTTGTTAGAGATGGAGAGAGTGTAGAAGCTGGACAAGAATTAACAAAGGGTTATAAGAATCCTGCAGAAATATTGATTAATGAGGGAATTTATGCAGTTCAACGTTACATTGTAGATGAAGTTCAGAAGGTTTATTGCAAGCAGGGTGTAGAAATTAATGATAAACACATTGAAGTGATAGTTAGACAAATGACTAATAAAGTAAGAATAGAAGATCCTGGAGATAGTAATTTTATCTTAGGTCAGTTAGTAAACAGGGTTACATTCGAAAAGGTACAAAAAGAATTATTAGAACAAGGGAAGAGACCACCTGAAGGAAGAGCAGTTGTCTTAGGTATAACAAAGGCTGCTTTAACTACTGAAAGTGTAATATCTGCAGCATCATTCCAAGAAACGACAAGAGTTTTATCTGAGGCAGCTGTAAAAGGAAAAGAAGATACTTTAGAGGGACTAAAGGAAAATGTGATCATTGGTAGATTGATCCCAGCTGGTACAGGGCTCTTTAAGAATGTAGTTCCAAAGAAAATTTTACCTAAGGAAGTTGCAGAAATTTTGGAGAATGGTGGAAGTGAAGTTGAAGAAGAGTCTTGACAAAGGTATAATTTAAATGATAAAATTTCACGCCTGTCATCATTAAAAAGTATCTTTTATAGTAAAGAATAGGAGGTGTAATTTTGCCAACTGTTAATCAGTTAGTAAGGAAAGGTAGGACGCCAAAGAAGAGAAAAAGTAAGTCTCCTGCTTTGATGGGTAATCCCCAGAAAAGAGGGGTTTGTTTACGTGTAACTACTCAAACCCCAAAAAAGCCTAACTCTGCTTTAAGAAAGGTGGCGAGGGTAAGGCTAACTAATGGGGTTGAGGTATGGGCTTACATTCCTGGAATTGGGCATAATCTACAAGAACACTCTGTAGTCCTTGTAAGAGGGGGACGTGTAAAGGATTTACCTGGTGTTCGTTATCATATTATAAGAGGAGCTTTGGATGCTGCAGGGGTTGAGGGTAGAAGACAAGGAAGATCTAAATATGGAGCAAAGAGACCTAAAGAAGGAGGTAAGAAATAATGCCACGTAGAGGTCCAGTTACTCCAAGGGAAATACCTCCTGATCCTGTTTATAATAGTGTTTTAATTGCAAAGTTGATAAATAAGGTTATGTTGGATGGAAAAAAAAGTAAAGCAGAAAAAATTGTTTATGGGGCAATGGACATAATAAGAGATAGGACAAAACAAGATCCATTAGAGGTTATTGAGAAGGCTGTACAAAATGTAACGCCCCTCTTGGAAGTTAGACCAAGAAGGGTAGGAGGAGCTACTTATCAGGTTCCTGTGGAGGTTCCTCCAAGAAGAGGGCTTTCCTTGGCTTTAAGGTGGATTGTTAGATCTGCCAGGGAAAGAAGTGGTAAATCTATGCAGGAAAAATTAGCAAATGAGATATTGGATGCTCTTAATAATACTGGAGGAGCAATAAAGAAGAGAGATGAAATGCATCGTATGGCAGAGGCTAATAGAGCCTTTGCTCATTATAGATGGTAAAAGAGGAGGAAAGTAAAGTGCCAAGAGTTCCATTACAAAAATTAAGAAATATAGGTATTGCAGCTCACATAGATGCAGGTAAGACAACTCTTACCGAGAGGATACTTTTTTACACTGGAAAAACATATAAGTTAGGAGAAGTACATGAAGGAACTGCAGTTATGGATTGGATGGAGCAGGAAAGAGAAAGAGGTATCACCATAACTGCAGCAACAACAACTTGTAGCTGGAAAGATCATGTAATTAACATAATTGATACTCCAGGGCACGTTGATTTTACTGTAGAAGTAGAAAGATCGATGAGGGTTTTAGATGGTTTAATTGTTGTCTTTTGTGGAGTTGCAGGAGTTCAGCCCCAATCAGAAACTGTTTGGAGACAAGCCTCTAAATATAATGTTCCTCGCTTAATATTTGTTAATAAGATGGATAGAGTGGGGGCTGATTATTATCGTGTTATTGAAATGATAAAGGATAAATTAGGAGTTAAAGTCATACCTATAAATATCCCTATTGGAAGTGAGGATAGTTTCAAAGGTGTTATTGATTTATTAGAAGAAAAAGCGGTTGTTTATTATGATGATTTAGGTATAAAATGGGAAATTTTACCCGTTCCCGAAGAATATAAGGAAAAAGTAAGTGAGTACAGAAGAAAACTCATAGAAGATGTAGTTGAGTTAGATGATGAATTGTTGATGAAATACTTAGAGGGAGAAGAAATTACTATTGAAGATCTAAAAAGAGTTATAAGAAGAGCTACAATAGAGGGGAAAATCTTCCCTGCATTATGTGGTTCTGCTTTTAAAAATAAAGGGGTACAACCTCTTTTGGATGCTGTTATAGATTATCTTCCATCACCATTAGATCTTCCTCCAGCTAAAGGTGTAAATCCCTTAACTAATGAGGAAGAGGTTAGATACCCATCTGAGGATGAACCTTTCTGTGCTTTAGCTTTCAAAATAATGACTGACCCTTACGTGGGTAGATTAACATACTTTAGGGTTTATTCTGGTAAATTAGAAAAAGGAAGTTATGTATATAATGCTTCAAAAGGTAAAAAGGAAAGAATAGGTAGACTTTTACAAATGCATGCTAACCATAGAGAAGATATAGATGTAGTTACAGCTGGAGATATTGCAGCTGTGGTAGGATTGAAATACACTACTACTGGCGATACATTATGTGATGAGTCAAGACCCATAGTTTTAGAAGCAATGACTTTCCCAGAGCCTGTAATATCTGTGGCTATAGAGCCTAAGAGTTCTGAGGAGCAAGATAAATTGAGCTTAGCTCTGCAAAAGTTAGCAGAGGAAGATCCAACCTTTAAAGTAACATACGACGTAGAAACAGGACAAACCCTTATTCACGGTATGGGAGAATTACACTTAGAGATCATTGTTGATAGATTAAAAAGAGAATTTAAGGTTTCTGCAAATGTTGGTAAGCCTCAAGTCTCCTATAGAGAGACTATTAAGAAACCTGTAAAAGTGGAAGGTAAATATATAAGGCAGTCTGGTGGTAGAGGACAATATGGTCATGTATGGTTATTGTTAGAGCCACTACCTCGTGGGAGTGGTTTAGAGTTTGTTAATAAGATTGTCGGAGGAGTAATACCTCAACAATTTATTCCAGCCGTTGAGGCAGGGGTAAGAGAAGCAGCGGAAAGAGGGGTTATAGCTGGCTATTCAGTTACAGATATTAGAGTAACCCTCTTTGATGGTTCATCCCATGAAGTAGACTCATCAGACATGGCTTTTAAAATTGCTGCTGCTCAAGCCTTTAAGGATGGAGTACTTAAAGGTGATCCAGTTATTTTAGAACCAATAATGAAGTTAGAAATTATTGTGCCTGAAGAGTATATGGGAGAAGTGTTAGGTGATCTTAATAGTAGAAGAGGACATATTGAAAATATTGAATTTATGGAGAATTCAAGAGTTATAAAGGCGAAAGTTCCACTCGCAGAGATCTTTGGTTATGCTACAGTCTTAAGATCTCTTACACAAGGAAGAGGACTGTTCTCTATGGAATTTTCTCACTACGAAGAGACGCCTTTAAATATTCAGGAAAAAATTCTTTCAGCAAAATAATATAAAATAAAAAATTTTGAATAGGAGGAAGGAAGAGGATGGCGAAGGAGAAATTTGTAAGGACGAAACCACATGTAAATATAGGGACAATAGGTCACGTAGACCATGGTAAGACGACATTAACTTCTGCGATAACGAAGGTACTAGCTGCGGAGGGATTAGCTAAGCCCTTAAAGTATGAAGACATAGACAAAGCGCCAGAGGAGAGGGCGAGAGGAGTAACTATTAACTTATATCATG